>JAFTCS010000294.1 GCA_017454565.1 Clostridia bacterium | reverse complement strand
GACTCTGTCCCTGCACCCTGCCGCCTTTGAAAAGGCGGGCGAAACTTTTGTGTTGTCGATTTTGAGGAGTTTTTTCGTGCGGTTGCCCTATCAGGAATACAGCTTGAGATTGACAAGAGATTATAATAATTGTATAATTTATTCGTAAAAAAAAACCGCCGGTATCTGCCGGAAGGAAAGGAAGTCTGAAAAAATGCAGTTTCCACACGCGCTTAAAGGCGTAAAAAAGATCTTTGCCGCAGAAATTGTAATGCTCATCGGTCAGGTGCTTCTTGTGCCGCTGTACATCATAGTTCTGTTGGGCGTAGGCGGCGATGAGTTGGCAGATGTCCTTGAAAAGAGGGCGCCGACTTATCTCTGGGTGCTCATCCTGCTCATAATCGGAGCCGTCGGTTCTTATGTGATAAGCCATATTATTACTATAATCGGGGTTCTGAATGCGTCAAAGGACGATAACTCATTCAAGATATCACTGCTGGGAATTATCGTCAGCATAGGAACAAATATTGCAAGCTTTTTCCTTGCCGAGAACAGCATGGCTTCGGCAATATGCTCTACTACATCGCAGATCGCCAATCTTGCAATAACATTCTTTATCATACAGGGTATCAGGAGTATCGCCATAAAGCTTGAGGATGATATTATGGAGATAAAGGGTGCAAATATCTTCAAGATATATTTCATTCTGGTACTTTTGGCAGCCTCGACGCACTTTGTTTCAAAGGCGTTTAACAATGATATTGCCGAGATGATAAACGTAATACTTATTATTATCAGCGGTATCCTTACCGTTATTCAGTACATATTATATCTTTCCTACCTGAAAAAGGCAAGAAAAATGCTTGAAACATAATAAGTGCCTGTTTAGTATCTGAAATGTACGGATTTTTGAGCATATTTTTTCTCGATAACAAGGAAAAAGGACGCAGGCATACTGACGTATGGCAAGTTCTTTTGACGCAGTTAGCGAAAAAAATTGCCAAAAAGCCGCACGTTACTAAGATGCTAAACAGGCTCTAAACCTGTTCCGCCGCAAAGCTGATACCTGCGGCGGATTTTTCTTTTATATCAAAAAATATCACCGTTTAAATTACATTTCCGTCATTATTTTAATTGTCCAAAAGCTTGCATTTTATATATTGATTGTGCTATAATTTATAGGATATATCAGACGGGTCTACCGTACAGCCCGGCCTGTTTTCAAAATCAGTACGGAGAATGGCGGAATTATTATATGGCACAGCTATGCTTGGGCTGTATGAAAAATAATAACGGTGAAAGGATCTGCCCCGTTTGCGGGTTTGACAGGGACGCCGTACAGAACGCACCATTTATCCCTCTCGGCGCAGAGCTTCAGGAGGGCAACTATGTTGTGGGCAAAAAGCTTACAAACAACGCCGAAGGCGCTAAATATATCGGCTACAGCAAAACAATGGGCGCTCCCGTTATCATAAGCGAGTTCATGCCTGCTGGTATATGCGGAAGAAGAAGCGGCAAGAAAAAGGTAGTCATCAGAGAGGGCTGCGAGGAACAGTTCGAAAAGCTCAATGAGGAATTCCTCAACTATTACAGGAGCATTGCGCGCCAGAGAGAGCTTACGGCAATTGCGCCCATCTTTGATATATTCAGCGAAAACGGAGTTTCCTACACCGTATCGGAATACTATGAGTCTATCTCCTTTACCGAATACATAAACAGAAGAAACGGCAGCATTGACTGGAACACCGCAAGACCTCTCTTTATGCCGCTTATAACCACTCTTTCAACTCTTCATGCCTCCGGTATAGGGCACTATGCCATCTCTCCGGAGAATTTAGTGGTTACGCCGTCGGGCAAGCTCAGACTTACCGACTTTGCCCTTAAAGAAATGCGTCAGACCGGCGGTTTCTTTGAGGCCGAGCTTATGGACGGATGCGCTGCTCCCGAACAGTACAAGGATATTGGCGTACTGGATGAGGCAACTGATGTTTACGGCTTTACGGCCACTCTTTTCTATGCCCTTACAGGACGTCTGCCCGAAAACAGCAACCAGCGCAAAGCTGACGGCAAGCTTTCCATACCCACCTCTGTATTCAAGAGACTTCCTCCGCACATTGTTACGGCTCTTGCAGGCGGTCTGCAGGTGCAGAAGCTGAACCGTATCGCAACCTTTGAGGAAATGCGCACCCAGCTTTCATCAGCACCCACAGTAAAGGCCATCCGCAACGAGGCCAACAGGAATGCCATCCAGAGTGAAGCTGCCGAAAACTACGCTCCGCGCAAAAAGGACGGTGTACCCGGTTTTGTATGGGGTATTCTTACCGTACTTGCCTGTCTGCTGATACTGCTTGTGGCGGGTATCTACTGGATATCCAACAATCCCGATTCCTTTAACAGCTTTATCGGCGGCAAGAGCGAAGACAGCGAGGAAGAATCTATCGGTGATCCGGATGACCCGGATATGATCTTCATTCCGAATCTGGTCGGTCAGAGATATGACGATGTTATTGCCAAGATAAGCAGTTCCTCTGATTATGTCGTAATCAAGACCGAGGACGAGATCAGCGACAAGTTCGAGGAGGGCGTCATAAAGTCCCAAAGCCCCGAAAGCGGCATAAACGCCCGCAAAGGTGCGACTATCGTTGTCACCGTGAGCATGGGTTCCGCTGAAAGGGAGCTGCCCATAATCGCAGGTCAGTCAGTCGAGACTGCTGTTCGTGCACTCAACGCTCAGGGGTTTGTGGCATCCGGAGTTTATGTTTCCAGCGATACCGTTGAAGCCGGAAAGGTCATCGGCTACACCAGCCACACCGCAGGCGACAAAGAGCGCTACGGCTCCACCGTAGTCATCAACATCAGCACAGGCCCCGAGCCATGATCCGAATAAAAATCTGATATAGTTTTAGGCACGGTTCACCTGTTCCGGTAGACCGTGCCTTAATTATAAGGAATCACCGGATTTAATCAGTGCTTCCTTAAGTATTATGCAAAATAATGTTTTTCCGTAAATTTTCCCGGGTCTGAGCAAAGGAGTGATTTGTCTGGACTTCATATATTTTTCTTTTATTGCAATTTTCCTCATAGGCGCACGTTTTTTTGTTGTGCGCATTAATGAAGATTACATCTCCCATAAGCAGACCCAGTGCATAAACGGATTTTTCGTTCTGCTGGTATTCATACAGCATTACAAGGGGTATGTCAAGCTCGATCAGTTCGATATGGTTTACAATGCCATAGGCAAATGGAACGGTCAGCTCATTGTCGTACCATTCCTTTTCTTTTCAGGCTACGGCATAATGCTCTCCATCACAAAAAAGGGAACATCATACGTTAACTCGATAATGACAAAGCGTTTCCCGAAAATCTGGGTGCACTTTGCTCTGGCTGTGTCACTGTTCGTCATTACCAATGCGGTAATGGGTATCTCACATGACCCTTGGGTCGTTTTCTTATCGTTTTTTGGCTGGGAAGGTATCGGCAACAGCAACTGGTACATTTTTGACACACTGGTGCTGTACATTCTGACATTTTTCAGCTTCCGCTTTGTGGGCAAAAACTACAAGGTCGGTTTGTACATCATGGGACTCCTGACCCTTGCCTTTTTAGTAACCATGTCATTCTTTAAACAGCCCTACTGGTACAACACCGCCATAGCCTATTTCATGGGAATGCTTTTTGCTCTCATTGAGCCTCATTTTCGCCGCTGGATACGCTCAAGCAGCATGAATTATCTTATCCTTGCCACAGTCGGAACAGTCGCGATCGTGTTTTCGTCAATGGACAAGAACAAAATGACTGCCTACGAGGTCTTTGTGCTTGCCGGCATCGTACTGCTGTTAGCGATCTCACTCAAGGTCAGGTTTGGAAATCCAATACTTTCTTTCCTCGGCAAATATGTTTTTGAGATATACATTTTGCAGCGGATACCCATGATCGTGTTGAAAAACCTTATTCCGGACAAGTATGTTTACTTCATTGCCTGTTTTGCCGCAACCATTCCCCTCGCACTGCTTTTCCGCTTTGTAGAAAAGGGCGCAGACTGGATAATCGACGGCAGGTTCCTGAAAAAGAAAAAATATACTAAGACATGACAAAAGCCATGGTGAGATATTTCTTACCATGGCTTTTCCTTTATTTATTAATATTAGGGCACATAATTATCCCGCAGGTATTTTGCCACGCCGTCCTGACTGCTTTCGCCGATCACCAGATCGGCCTTTTTGCGCACTTCGGCAACAGCATCGCCCACAGCAATGCCGAAATCAGAGACCCGCAGCATTTCAAGATCATTCAGGTTATCTCCGAAAGTAACCACCCGTTCAGCTCCCAAAAGCTTTTTCAGCTTCAGTACGCCGGACGCTTTTGTAGCGTCTGCACTGAATATCTCAAGGAAATACAGATCAGAATAATTATCGCTGTAAAGTGCAGCTTTCGCTTTTGGCAGTCTGCATATTTCTTCATAAATAGGTTTCAGACGCTCATATTCATCTATCATTGTGAAATAGATTATCTTGTCATCATCTGCGGCGGTTATGTTTTCCACCTGACGGAAGCTCTTGTAGTCCTCGTTTTTACGCACCTCAAAAAAATTCCGCTCTATGTCATTTGTAAGCCGTTCAAAGGCAACGTTGATACCACACTCGCTGTCAAACGTGTAGACAAAGCTCATCCTGTCAAAGAATTTCAATATCCTGATTATCTCCTGAGCGGTAGGTGTGTCCATAGAAACGCAGTCTATGTAGCTTTTTCTTTTGTTATCGTAGATAAGTACACCGTTGAGATGTATGCTTGGGATCTGCACATCAAGATCACGAAGATACTTTATTGCCGACTGGCTTCTGGCGGTGGCAACCGTGAAAAGCATACCCTCTTTTATAAGTGGACATATCATGCCGCGGGAAGTTTCCGTAAGCTGCGCTTTATTATTGAGCAGGGTACCGTCAAGGTCGCTGACATAAAGGGTTTTCATAAATACACCTCTTCCATCAGTTGATTTCCTTATAGAAATAGGTAATGTCTGAAAGTATCATAGTCTTGCAGTCCGGGAACGGGCGAACAGAGAAGAAGCCCTTGTGCTCCTCGCCGTCACGCATATATACGATACCCTCTCCCTCAGGTTTGCCGTCGGAGAAAAATCCGGTATAGCGATGGTCGGAATAAAGCATGGTGCCGCTGCCGTCGGGAACTCCGTTTCTGAGACGTCCGGTGTATATGCCTGCTGTGCCGTCTACCGTTATACCCTTTTCGATTATGTATTCCGGTGTGCGGCGGTAAAGCTCGTATTCGGTGTTGTTCAGCTCGGTACACTGCGGCAGCTCCGAAAGCTCCTTGAAAAGCACCTTCATAGGTTTGTCAGGCTCGTTGTTCCGGAAAATGCCCTCAAACTGCTTTTCCGAATTCGGCAGGAACGTGCAGCCCATGCCGCTTCTCATATTGCCGCTGATGCTGCCGTAATATACAAGCTCTCCGTTTGAGGAATATTCACAGGTATATGTAAGCTCCCCGCTTTTGTAAAGGGATTTCCTGACAACAGCGTGATCTTTGATCTCGTTTATTCTGCCGTCCATCATGCCGCCGGAGAAGCTTCCCACAAATTTTGCCTCGTTATTGCTGTATAATACTCCGAAACCGTTGTAGCAGTCGTTTTTCCACATGCCCTTGTATGCAGGCGAGCCGTTCCGGTACTCAACGCCGAAGCCGTCTCTCATTCCGTTTGAAAAGCCGCCGGTATAAACCGGACTGCCGTTTCTGTAAAGCTTGCCCTGACCCTCATAGATAGAGTCTTTCAGTTCGCCCTCATATAGCTTTTCACCGTTTTTGTAAACGATACCCTTGCCGTTCCTGCGTCTGTTGGTCCAGTCGCCGCAGTAGACAAGCCGGCTTTCCGAATCATACTCGCTGAATACGCCCTCCGGTTCGCCGTCTGCAAAGCGTCCCTCTACATAACCGCCATCCTCAAGGAAAAGTCTGCCGGTGCCGTTGTAAACATCGTCAACGAAATTTCCTGTGTAGACTGCTCTGCCGGTTTTGTCAGTCAGGGTACATCTGCCGTTAGCCCTGCCGTTCTTGAAACTGCCCGCAATAGTACTGCCGTTGTCAAGATGAAGAGTGCCTTCACCATCGTATTTATTGTTGAACCATCCGCCCTTATATTTCACGGCGCCGTCTGATGTGTATGACGTGCCCTGACCGCTGCGGCAGTTGTTTTTATAGCCGCCGGTATATAGCAGCTCGCCCTCTGCACTGAACTGGGTACCCTGTTCAAGAAAAACGCCGTCTTTGAATTTGCCCACAAAATATGTCTTGCCTGCCGGGTCGTAGGTCATACCGGCACCGTTTTTCCTGCCGCCCTTTACTGTGCCCGTAAAAAGCAGTCTGCCGCTGCTGTCAAAATGGGATGCGACCTCCACCGAACTGTCGCCGCTCCACCTGCCAACGACAACGCTGCCGTCCGCAGGCGAAAACGCTGCTCCCAGTCCATCACGCTTGTTATCTTTCCAGTTTCCGGCATAGCACAGCCTGCCCGAACGGTAGTAATAAACACCAAAACCGTCCCGCTTGTCGTCAAGGTAGTCGCCCTCGTATGCCGTTTCACCGTCAGACATAACCGTACGTCCTCTGCCGCTGCGCATGCCGTCCTTCAGCTCACCGAAGTAATAATATTTCTTGTCGCCGGACTCTATGCATTTTTTGTCAGTCGTTTCAAACGGACACTCTCCTGCAAAAGCGCAGCCTCTGACGGCAGGCTCCTCTGAAATTTCCTCCGCTGTTCCGAAAATGGCATCCTCCACAGGCTCCGCTGCCTCCTCGGAGAAATATCCGGCTGCGGCTTTCTTTGACCCGGTTATAATCGGCTCTTCCGGTTCTGCTGACGGATCAGCCACACTCTGTCCATCTTCCGCATGAGTTTCAGGTATTGCCGGCACCGGTATTGTATCTGTTTCCGGCTTGTTTTCACCTTGTAACTCTTCTGTCCGAGTCTCAGTTGTTACCGATTCCTGTACTGTCTCTGTTTCCGGGCTTATCTCTTCCGCTGCTGCGATCGCCTCCACCGACTCCGGACTCTGTTCCGTATCTTCGGCAATTACAGGCGCATCCGTCTTTTCGGTCTCCGGCATGTTCTCTTCCATCAAACCATCAACAAATACAGATGATTTTTCCTGTTCCGGATTTACTTCCATCTCTTCGGCAAACGCTTCCGTACCCGGCTCAGCTGCCGCAGGTATTTCATGATCTGATTCCGGTTCCTTTTCCTGATCTGTTTCTGAGGATGCGGCAGTTATCTCCGGCATATCCTCTTCAAGCGGTACGGGTTCGTCTATCCGTATCTCCCTGCTGCTGCGCAGGTCAAAGCCTCCGGAAGAGGTTTCAAGAACATCCGTATCAACAACAAAGTCGGAATCCGCAAATGGCGTGTCGCTCCCGGAAAAGTCATCATTATCACTTTTCTGCTCTGCAATAAGCTTGTCGAGAGCGTTCTTCCTCTCGGCATATTCGTCCTCGGTGCAAAAATAGAAGCTGCCGCAGCTTGTCACGCAAAAAACCTTCGGCTCGCTGGTGAGGATATTGAGCCGGCCGGTAAGTTCCTTGTCAAGCGAGACATCAAAAGGAATAAGTATTTCGCTTTTTGAAGCCGCCTTGAGAATGATCGCCGGTCTTTCATCATCGCCGGCCGAAGCAATAAGCAGAGCCACGCTGCCGTCTGTCTCGTTCAGATATTCGGTGCGCAGCCATAAGTGCCGGGAATTAAAAAATATTCTCCTTACCGGACGGTGCAGGTCGTCAGTCAGTTCAACAGCGTAGCCGTCCGGCATTTCAACAACATGCTCAACCTGCTTTGCACCCTTGGTTCTCTTGTATTTCAGCGGCGCACCGCTTTCGAGAGTATAGCTGTAATTGTAGGCGGCATCGTCAAGCTTAACGGTGCTGCGTTTCCTCTGCTTCTCTCCTGTCTCGAAAAATCTCTTTCTTGCAGAACACAGCACATCACTGCCGTTCCACATATCAAAGGTGGTGCTGTACACCCCGTAAAAAATAATATCCTTATTTATGTTATGCGTCATAACCTGATCCATATTTACAATCCCTTTCGTGCGAAAAAGTTCTTATCATAGCTGTTAATAGAACGGCTCGGCGGCCGCTTTTATCAATCGTAAAAAATTCTTCATATATTATATCATACAATAAAAAAAGTTTTTTTGCAAACAAAATGTCTTTTTTTGATATTTATTATTTTACTTTTTTGTAAATTATGGTATAATCGTCCTGTGACACTTTTATAGGACGGTGGTATGTATGCTATTTTCAATTTCAGATCAGACAAGCGTTCAGGCAAGCTCTCAGGTCAGCGCGGCAAACCTGACCGATCAATTTTCAAACAATCTTTCCGCAACACAGCGCTGGCTTGAGGATGCCTACAACTGGTTCATATCCTCATTGCCGAATTTTATTGCAGCACTTCTGATACTGCTTGTGGGTTGGTGGATAACCAGGATAATCTGTAAAATAATACGCAAGGCCATGGAAAAGAGCAAGGCGGACCCCACGGTTTGTGCGTTTCTGCTCTCTCTGATAAACGTGGCACTGAAAATCATTGTAATAATCTGCGCGATATCGACTGTCGGCTTTGACGTTACCACGCTTATTACAACGATCGGTGCAGCAGCCGTAACTGTCGGTCTTGCGCTAAAGGACAGCCTTGCAAACGTGGCCAGCGGTACGCTTATAATCCTCAACCAACGCTTCAAGATCGGTGATTATATTGAAGCTGAGGGCCTTAAAGGCAAGGTGGTCAAGATCGACATGATGTACACCATCCTCTGCACATACGACAACAAGGAAATACTCATCCCGAATTCAAGACTCACCACTAACAACGTGACCAATTATTTTGTCATGGATGAGCGTAGGATCGACCTTATTGTGCCTATTGCCTATTCCGAAGATATCTCAAAGGCGCGGGATGTCATTATGACGCTCATACGCAATGATGAACGGGTCATTCAGGAAAAATACAACCGTGTGGCCGTGCAGACTCTGAACGAAAGCAGCGTTGACCTGAGCGTGTGGATCTGGGTCAAGTCAGATGATTACTGGAAGGTTATGGAGGATATGCAGGAGAGCATTAAAAATTCTCTCGACGCAAATCATATTCAGATCCCCTTCAATCAGCTTGACGTTCATATTATTGAAGCCGAAAAGAAAGCACTTATTGAGCACCAATAAAGGAGACATAAAAATGATACTTGCGATTGATGTAGGCAACACAAATATAGTTTTCGGCGGAGTGGACGAAAACTTTCACATTCCGTTCCTCTGCCGCATAAGCACCGACAACAACAAGACCGATGATGAATACGCTGTGCAGTTCAAGACTCTTATAGAACTTAACAATATAGAGACCGACTCATTTGAGGGCGGAATAATCTCATCCGTTGTGCCGCAGCTTACACCGGTTCTCCGTCTGGCGGTACAGAAAGTAACCGGAAGATCACCGCTGGTTGTAGGGCCTGGCATAAAAACCGGACTGAATATTATGATAGATAACCCCGCGCAGTTAGGAAGCGACTTGGCAGTCGGTGCTGTAGCCGCCATTGCGCTGTACCCCAAGCCGCTCATGGTCATAGACATGGGCACCGCCACCACAATATGCACAGTGGACAAGGATTCTAATTATCGCGGAGGAATAATTGCTCCCGGCGTGAAGGTGTCTATGGAATCCCTCACACGCAACGCCGCTCAGCTCCAGAGCATAGGTCTTTATCCGCCGAAGCGCGCCATAGGCACGAATACCGCCGACTGCATGCGCTCCGGTCTTGTCTTTGGCAACGCTGCAATGATAGACGGTCTTGTTGACCGCATGAGCGCCGAGCTTGAAGGTGAACCCATAGTAATTGCCACCGGCGGACTTGCCCCCAGCATCATTCCCTACTGCAAACACAGGATAATCATTAACAACGAGCTTCTGCTCATAGGTCTGCGCATAATCTTCGACAAGAACGTCCGCTGATTCATTTGTCCCTGCACCCTGCAAGGCGGAGTGTCTCCGCTGTCGAGTTTGTTTTTGAAAGAAATGAACATTTGGAACGAACTATCTTTCAAAACTATATTGGGAGCGGAAGCTTGCCGCCGAAAAGCCTTGAGCGAAACTTTATTGTTTAATTGAATAATAGTATCTCACGCACATACAGACAAAGGCACGATAGACCAGAAAAAAGGTTTATCGTGCCTGTTTTTATTATTTTAAAATCAGTTGTCTTTATCGAAGAACTTTGAGTGGATAGCGCTTACAGCAGCGTCAGCATCCTTCTCGTCAATGAGTACGGAAATCTTGATCTCGCTTGTAGCAATCATGCGGATGTTGATCTGAGCGTCATAAAGAGCCTCAAACATCTTTGTAGCAACACCTGCATGGCTCTCCATGCCTGCACCGACTATGGAGATCTTTGCAACCTTCTCATCAACCAGTACAGACTTTGCACCGATAGCAGAAGCGTAATCCTCCATAACGGCAGCGGCTTCCTTTGCGTTGTCCTTGGCGACTGTGAAAGAGATATCCTTTGTGCCGTCTCTGCCGATGGACTGGAGAATGATATCAACATTTATGTTCTTTGCAGAAAGCTTTGAGAACATCTTGAATGCAAGACCCGGATTATCAGGTACACCTACAACAGAAACTCTTGCTACGTTTGTATCCTTTGCAACGCCGCTAACCAACATTTTTTCCATTTTATTTGCCTCCTTAACGATAGTGCCGGGTGCTCTGGTCAGGCTTGACAGCACCTCAAGCTCGATATTGTATTTCTTGGCCATCTCTACGCTTCTGTTGTTGAGTACCTGTGCACCCAGTGTAGCAAGCTCCAGCATCTCATCATAGGAGATAGTCTTGAGCTTTGCGGCATTCTTTACCTTTCTGGGGTCGGCTGTGTAAACACCCTCAACATCGGTGAAGATCTGGCAGAGATCTGCGTGCATCGCCGCGGCGATCGCGACTGCCGAGGTATCGGAGCCGCCTCTGCCCAAGGTGGTGATATCGTCATATCTTGATAAGCCTTGGAAACCGCATACGATGACGATCTTCTTCTGGTCAAGCTCCTTCTTGATCCTGTCGGGGGTGACCCTGCGAATCCGCGCAGAGGTATGCGCCGAGGAGGTGAGAAAACCCGCCTGCCAGCCGGTCAGGGAGATCGCGGGGATTCCCAGCTTCTGGATGCACATCGCCAGCAGCGAGGCGGAGATCTGTTCTCCCGAGGCGAGAAGCATATCCATCTCCCTTCGGGAGGGCTTTTCGTTGATTTCAGCGGCCTTGGCGATCAGGTCGTCAGTGGTATCCCCCTGTGCGGAGACCACGACGACTACGTCGTTGCCGCCTTTATACACATCGGTAACAATTCTTGCGACATTTCTCAGCCGCTCGGCGTCCTTGACGGAGGTGCCGCCGAATTTCTGTACAATCAGCATTTTATATACCTTCTTAACTTAGCAAGTAAGTCATTCTGAGGGGCTTCAGCCCCGTGAGAATCCCCTTGTCATTACTACCGTGATCAAAAGGAAGGGGATTGCCACGCCCTGAAGGGCTCGCAATGACAAATAATTAAAGATCTCCGATTCGAATTAATGACTCTGCCTTGATTTCATCGGATTCAAATTCTTTGAGCTTCTCGGTGAATTCCTTGACGGTCATCGGTTCGGTGACGAACGCAAGCTCCTTCTTGGGAGCGTTTTCCTTTTCGAGACGGTGGATCTCACCGAAAACGCTCTCTGCTTTATCATATGCCGCCTGACGGTCGGATGCGCTTGCGCGTACATAGACCGCAGTGACGGAATCTTCATGAGGAATGACGGAGGAGTTGTCCGAATCGATCCATGAGAGATATTTTCTCGCCTTTAGATGCTTGACACAGTCGATCACATCCGCGACAACTGCGGAAGCGGTGGGCAGCTTGCCCGCGCCTCTGCCGTAGAATACGACGTCGCCGACAGCGTCTCCGCGTACCATAATACCGTTGAATACGTCGTCGATCGAGGAGAGCTGGCTCTCGTTCGGGATGAACATCGGCGCGACGATGATGTCGATCTTATCCTTGTCGACCTTTTTGACGGAGCCGATCAGCTTGATCACGCCGCCCCATACGGAGGCGTATTCCACATCCTCCAGCGTGATGCCGGTGATGCCCTCGGTGTAGCACGCTTCGGGATAGATATGCTTACCGAAGGTGAGAGAGGCGAGGATACAGATCTTTCTGCACGCGTCGTGACCTTCGATATCCGCGGCGGGATTTCTCTCCGCATAGCCGAGATCCTGCGCGAGCTTCAAGGCGACGTCGAGGTCCATATTCTCTTTGATCATCTTGGTGAGGATGAAGTTGGTAGTGCCGTTTAAGATACCCGCGATCTCTGAGACGTTGTTCGCGACCAGACACTGGTTGATCGGTCTTATGATCGGAATACCGCCGCCGACAGAGGCTTCAAACAGGAAGTTCGCGTTCGTCTCTTTGGCGATCGCGAGCAGCTCGGCGCCGTGCGCGGCGACCAGCTCCTTATTGGAGGTGACAACGCTCTTGCCGGCTTTGAGGCACGCCTTGACATAGTCATAGGCGGGATGGATGCCGCCCATCGTCTCGACGACGATACGGACTTCTACGTCGCCCAAGATATCGTCAAAATTCTTGGTGAATCTCTCGGCAAAGGGGCTGTCGGGAAATTCTCTGAGATCGAGGATATATTTTATGTAAAGCTCTTCGCCGACGGCGGAGAACAGCTTCTGCTTATGGGAGTAGATGATATCCGCGACTCCCGAGCCGACTACGCCGTGGCCCATAATGGCAACTGAAATCATAGTAGTGTTTCCTTTCCTGATGTGATCGGACGATTCTTAAAACGGGATAACTTATTCTTCCGGCGAGGTGACCTCTCCTGCGTCGGAGGATTCCGCGGCGCTTTCTCCGGAGTCGGACGATACCGGTTCGGAATCGGCAGCGGATTCTCCGCTGTCGGAGGATTCCGCCGGAGAACTGCTGGCTGTTCCTGTCGAGGATGAGGTAGCAGAGCCAGAGCTGGAAGAACTGGATGCTGCCGAGCTTGAGGAATTGCCCAAGCCTCCCGCCATATGATAGCCGGTACAGTACGACGGCATATCGCCGACCGTGTAATAACCCGTGCCGGTATCCGAGCATCCGGAGGACGCAAGCAGTCCGGAGCCTTTACAGAAGGTGGCAGGAATGAGGGTGTCGGGCATTTCAAATTCCTTGAATTCCTTATTTTCTAAATAGTTAGCCATCACCTTCTGCCATGTGATCGCGGCAAGAGAGGTATAAGAGACGATGTCCGGCGTATCGTAGCCCATCCAGCACGCGAGTGTGCAGTAAGGCGAAGCGCCGACAAACCAGATATCCTTGCCGTCATCGGTGGTACCGGTCTTGCCGGTGATCTCCCAGCCGGATACCTGCGCGTACTGTGAAGCGGAATGGGTGGAGTTGAGCACGTTATAGCGCAGCTCGCGGTTCATCTCATAGGCTACCTCGGGAGAGTAGGCTTCTATGGGAGTGTTGTTTCTGTTATCGAGAATGATGGTGTCATTCTGGTCGGTGACATAATAGTATGTGTAAGGCTCGTGGTAGAGACCGTAGTTGCCGATATACGCCATCGCCGCCGCCATTTCTCTGACAGTGACGCCGCCTTCCATACCGCCCAGCGACAGAGCGCCGGGGTTTAAGGCGTCCGCATCGGCGAGGTGCTTGAAGCCTAAGTTGGATACTGCCTGGTTATACGCGTCTCTGGTGCCGACAAGCTGCATCGTCTGAACCGCGCAGGCGTTTGACGACCAGGAGAGCGCTTCGGGGACGGTCATATACTGGTTATAAGAGCCGTAGGAGTTTTTCGGACCGGAGGAGCCGTCGGCAAAGTACTTTTCGATCGGCTGGTCGGTAACCAGAGAGGAGTAGTTGTAGATTCCCATTTGCAGGGCAAGGGGATAGGGGATGATACCCTTGATGGAAGAACCGGGCTGCAGCACAGAGTGAGAAGCGCGGTCCCATTCAAGGTTGCCTTCCTTCTCGTGAGAGGAGCCCGCGGTAGCGATGACTCTGCCGTCATAGTCGATCATCTCCAGACCGATCTCAAGGTCATAGTCGTAGCCGTCCTTAGAGTTGATCGCTTCTTCCTCGATCATCTCCTGCGTCTCTTCATCCATCGCGCAGTAGATCTTCAAACCCTCGGTGTAGAGCTTTTCGGAAGCCGCTCCCTCGGAGATGTCATAGAACTTCGCGAGGTCTCTGGTCAGGTCGTAGAACATCTGGTCAATATACCAGTTCTGTACGTTGACGTTATCGTCCTCGTCTTCTTCGTCCTCATCGCCTGAGTAACTGACAAAGGTCATTTCGGCGGATTCCGCCATCGCAGTGTCATATTCATCCTTGGTGATATAGCCCTGCTCATACATCTGATCGAGCACGATCTCGCGGCGGATCTTGTTGTTCTCGGGATAGATCAAAGGATTCCAGCGAGAGGGGTTCTGGGTGATGCCCGCAATCGCCGCGCACTCGGCGATGGAGCACTCGCCGATCGGCTTGTCAAAATACAGCTCACTCGCCGCCTCAACGCCCTGCGCATTGTTGCCGAAGTTAACAACGTTTAAATATGCTTCGATAATGTCGTCCTTGGAGTATTCCTTCTCGACATTCAGCGCGCGGAAAATCTCTCGGAGCTTTCTGGTCAGGGAGACCTCGTTGTCGTCGGTGATGTTTTTGATCAGCTGTTGGGTCAGGGTAGAGCCGCCGTAGTTATCGGAGCCGGATACCAGCGCCAGCACCGCAGAGCCGGTTCGGTACCAGTCAACGCCGTGATGCTCATAAAAACGCTTGTCCTCGATCGCGACGATCGCTTTGGGCATCGCCTCGGGCATCTCGGAGAGATCTACCCAGATACGGTTTTCCGTGCCGTAGAGGGTCTGGTATTCCTTGAACTCGCCGGTGTTTTGATCCTCGATGTAGATAAAGGAGCTTAAGTTCATCGAACGGGCGTTGATATCGATACCCGTAGGCTCCTGTGAGAGCTTCAGGATATAGATGCCGAGCGATACGGCTACGATCAGTCCCGCGATGACACCTACCGCCAGCACGGTGAGGAGAATCTTGCCGATCGCGCCGAAGAACGCTCCCGCGGCGGAAGGGTTCTTTTTGACGTCGATTTTGTCGGTATATTTACTGATGTCGGTTTTTCTCATATGAAACCTCCGAAACGGTAATATGCAGTCAACAGTATTGTTTTAGATACACACAAAACATTATACCACTTTTCTGAAAAAAAATAAATAAGAATTTCAAAAATAACAGAGATTTTTACCAAAAACCACGGGTAAAAAATAGGAATAATCACTAAAAATTTGCGAACAATAAGCCTGAGGTGAAGCATATGAAAAGACTGCTGCTGATTACGGGCGTACTGCTGATCACCTATGTGGTGATGATGTCGGCGCTTTCTCCGTCGGCGCGTTCCTATGAAGAGATACCCGCGTCCGCCGCCGTGACGCAGATGGACGAAGGGGATGTGTACACCGTGCTGGACGAGAACGGCAGGGTAGCGGTGCTCTTAAACGGTATCGAATATCTGCGTACCGATACGGTGGTATCCTCGCTCCCCAAGGCGGACCAGACGAAGCTGAAACAGGGGATCACCGTGACAGATAAAGCTGCGCTGAAAAAGCTCCTCGAGGACTATTGCAGCTGACTTTTTGAACGAAGAAGTAAGAACTAAGAAATATGAACAAAGGGCGGATGCTGTCCGCACCTGATTGGTAGGGCGTTGCATAGAAACGTAGGGAACGATGCCCACATCGTTTTGACATCAATTGTTCGAGCGAAGCGAGTGACCGCTATTTATCATTCATCATTTATCATTCTTGAAACTTGTATCTCTCCCGATCCTGTGGTATAATCCATTTGATATTGATGATAAGGGTGATGGTGATGAAATATCTGATCGCGTCCGACATCCACGGCTCCGCTTTTTACTGTGAAAAACTGATTGAGGCATTCCATAGGGAGTCTGCCGATAGGCTGATCCTGCTTGGTGATATCCTCTACCACGGACCGAGAAACGACCTGCCCGAGGGCTATGACCCTAAGGGCGTGTCCGCTCTGCTCAATACGTATCGGGACAGGATCCTCTGCGTCAGAGGAAACTGCGACGCCGAGGTGGATCAGATGGTGCTTAGCTTTCCGATCATGGCGGAATACGCCGTATTAGACGCGGGGGACAGGCTCGTTTACCTGACCCACGGACATCATTTCAACATCAACAGTCTACTGCCTCTGCAAAAGGGCGATATCCTCATCTACGGACATACGCATATCCCGCTGTATGAGGAGAGAGAGGGGATCCTCTGCCTGAACCCCGGCTCCGTCTCGATCCCGAAGAACGGCACGGCTCACAGCTATATGACATACGAGAACGGCAGGTTTTTGTGGAAAAACCTCGACGGAGATACCTATATGGAGAATGAGGAATGAGGAATTGATTGGTTCCCGGTTTCCGGTTGTTGGTTGTTGGTTCAATAGTAGGGGAGGGTCTTGGCCCTCCCAAAACGTTGATAATTAATGTCATTATCGGCTGCGTACAAACATCAATCGTAGGGCAAGGCGACCTCGACTTGCCGAAAAGTTGATATTCTATCTATGTTGATTTTAGGAAATACAGGTTACATCCTGCTCCTGTATGAAACGCCTGATATTATCTATGCACTGCTGCGACCGGCAAGTCGAGGGCGCCTTGCCCTACTGCTCTAAACGATGCCCTGCGGCGGGACGGTCAAGACCGTCCCCTACATTTTTTCAACGTTTCCTTACAGTGATAAACGGGATATATTTGCACAGCTTCGGCAAGTCGAGGGCGCTTTTCCTCTACGGCTCTACGCGACGCTATACAAATCAGGTGCGGACAGCGTCCGCCATTCGTTCTTATTTCTTCGTTCTTATTTTTCAGTTCAAAAAAAGGGGCTGTGAAAAAACAGTCCCCCAAAAAACAGACAGGCACATAACCGAAAGCATAGACGGTTATGTGCCTGTTGTGGTATAATAAGTTTGTGAACAATAACACCGAAATCAATTATACACCAAAGCAAGGAAGATT
>JAFTCS010000293.1 GCA_017454565.1 Clostridia bacterium | reverse complement strand
GGAGTGCCTCCGCTGTCGAGTTTGTTTTGGAAAGAAATTAACATTTGGAACGAGTTAACTTTCAAAAACTATATTGGGAGCGGCAGCTTGCCGCTGAAAAGGCTTGAGCGAAACTTTATTATTTATAATTCGCGTTTAAGATACAATAAATGCCGGCGGAACATCTGACTCCGCCGACATTTTTCAGTTTGATGCTACATTACTTTTTCTTCTTTTTGGTAACTAACAGAAGAATTATCACGAGTACAAGTGAACCGCCTACTACGCAGCCGATGACAATGAATTTCGAGGCATCTTCACCTGTGGGTGTAACAGGTTCGCTGGGCTTTGGCTTTGAAGGCTCAGGAATTGAAGATTCAGGAACGGATGGCGTGGAGATCTCTGCCGGTGAGTTTTCAAAGTAGAACTCGTAGGGATCGCCCTCGTCACGAACATAGATGTCATCAATTATCTTTACAGAACCGGGCTTGTCAAGCAATACTTCATAGGCTTTGGCTGAAAGCACATAACCTTCGGGAGCCTTTGTCTCTACAAAGCGGTACTGACCGAGAGGGATATCCTTTATTACGATCTGACCGTGCTTGTCTGAGGTGAGGTTTTCAACAACGGTTATCCATGCATAATCATACTTTTCACCGTCATCACTGGATTCATAAACAACAGTATCAGGCGGAAGAGACGTACTATCGTCTAAAACTATCTTCTCTTCCAGACGGAACTCGGCGCCCTCCAGCGGAATGCCGCTTGGGTCTGTCTTGGTAAGAATGATCGAACCAAAATGCTCGATAATGCGCTTGTCCTCATACTTGGCATTGATCTTTACATCAAGCACCTTTTCATACTTTTCGTTATAGTACGGAAGAACGACCAGCATCGGGCTTATAGAAATAACGTCGAAATTGTCTGTCTGGAAAATCACATACAGTCTGTTTTCAGCCGGAAGCTCGGAATAGGTTACTTTGCCGTACTCATTAAAGAAAGCAACATTATAGTTGACGGTCTGAGAAGCTATCTCCGCAAGGACCTTAGCGGCCGCAAGCGATTTTGAAGCCTCAGAGAGATCAGTCAGGTCAACGTCAGCGTCCTTGAAATGTTCATCAAGCACATAGGCGCCGTCTTTATAAACACCTACCTGACATGCCCCCATACCTGTACCAAAGGCAAAATCCGCTGCGGTGATCTCAACAGTGCCCTTTTCATCAGTGCCTTCGGCGCGAACCGGACCTGCTGCAGCTACCATGGTCATACACAGAATACAGATCATCACTAAAGCAGCAATGATTCCACCTGTAGATCTCTTTTTCATCTTGATCAATCCTCCAAATCCGCCGATTTGCTATCGGTATTATCAGTTTCGTCCTTAAAAACCTGTTCCGACTGTTGTTTAATGCGTTTTTTCTTTTTGCTCGGGAAAAGGATTATCAACAGTATGCCCACAATCACAACGGCTATAACACCTGTTGCAATGTACCACAGCACTGTTCTTGCGGGAATCTCTGTCTTTGTATCCTCTTCGACTGTATAGGAATGCTCGCCTATTTCAGGCAGGTCAGAAACCTCTTTCTCGTTCTTGATCTCCGTAAACTCCTTGGTTACAGGCATCTTGTATGCAACGCGCGAACCTCTGACCAGAAGCCTGTGGTCGTTTATGCCGTAGGGAGTGCAGGTTATCATGGTAACATAATCCTCGCCTTCAATGATCCTTATGGGTTCAATATTGTTCGGCAGAACCACAATGACCTGATCCACACGATATTTCAGTACCCTGTCAAGAACATGTATATAAAACGGGTCGCCTATCTTGAGGGTGTCAATATCCGTAAACAGCTTTGAACCCGGCAAACCTGTGTGTCCGGCTAAAACGCAGTGGGTGCTCTCGCCGCCAACCGGCAGTGACGTACCCTCCATGTGACCAATGCCCTTTTGCAGAACATCGTCACTCAGACCATGATATATGGGAGAATACACTCCTATCTTCGGAATGTCGATATACCCGATAGCCTCCGTTACCGAAAGCATATCATTATAGCTGAATACCGAGACTTTGTCGCTCTGCTTGGACGCAAGAGCCTTATTGTAGTCATCGGCCTGCTTTGCGATCTTCTTGATAGCTTCGTCGCCCATCTTCTGCACCTGTTCGTCATAGTGCTTTATTACTGCCTGTGCGGATTGTTCAGAATACCAGTTGCTTATTATAGGATACATAAAGAAGCATATACCCACAATCAGCAGCAGGAATATTCCAACCAGCGGAAGCCGTCTTAAAAACTTATTTTTCCTTTTTGTCATCCTTTTCCTCCGGACTAAAGCTTATCCTTGTCCGTGTAATACCCGGACGATCAGCAGCAGACTTAGCGCTGTTCATTCTCTTCAGGGTAATACCGAGCCACACGCATGCTCCGGCAAACAAAACCACAGCAGCCGAAACAATGATAATAACCAATGTCAGACTCTTGTTGATCTGTCTTTGCAGACCCTCGTTTACGCCCGAACTTCCGCTTGAAAGATCGGCAGAGGTTATAGCCTTTACAGAGGTCTCGTCAGGGACGCTTGCATTACTCTTCTGCGAGATATCCACCACAGGCACTCTCACACCCCTTACAAGCAGCCGCTTATCATTGATGCCGTAGGGAGTACAGGTCAGCAGGGTACAATGATCCTCGCCCTCAATGACCTCAAGAAGCTTCGTGTTATTGGGCATCACAGTTTCGATCCTGTCCACCTGATAGGCGAGCACCTGACCGAGAACGTGAATATAGAACATATCTCCGACCTGCGACTTTTCAAGATCAGTGAACATGTCGGCAGTCGGCAGACCCGTATGTGCGGAGATCGCAGAATGTGTGCTCAGACCGCCGACCGGAAGCGAGGTTTTCTCCAGCCAGCCGCAGCCCTTTTCCAGCACATCGTTTGAGGTTCCGTAATATACGGGAATGTAAATATCAAGATTCGGAATATCGACATAGCACATCAGGCCGTTTTCGTCACACAGCGATCTGTCAAGACCGTCATCGAAAATGCCGTTTGCTACATCCTCATTGTATTTTTTAGCTTTTTCCAGTCTGTCATCCTTTTCCTCTCTGGGCATTTTCTCGACCTTTTTGTCATACGACGCAATAGTCGTTTTAGAGCTGCTCATAGAATTCATATTGCCCAAAATAGGGTATATTATGGCAGCCACACCCAGAAAGTACACAATGCCAATGACAGACATTATCAAAATATGCTTTTTTCGGGATACTTTCAAGTCAAATGATCCTTTCACTGGCTTTCCGAAGAGCCTGAAAACGTTTCAGACTCTTTGGAAAACCTGCTCCCCGAAGGGAGCAGATCATTATTTCCGAGTCAGAAAATCAGGGAATATTATTCCTCTGTCTTTCTCTTTCTAATGTAGAATACGAACAGAACGCCTGCAAGCAGAACGATAGCTGCGCCACCGATTGTGAAGAGGTATGTACCGATTCCGCCTGTGCCGGGGAGTGTCTGGAGAGGATTATCTATTACAGTAATTGTGTTGTCAGAAGTTGTATTCTCAAAAGTAAAGCTGGCAGCTGCAAACATGTCGTTGACCTTGTCTGCCTTTACAGTAAAGGTAACATCAGGAGCTTCTGCATAACCGTCAGGAACCTTTGTCTCTTTCAGGGTATATGTGCCGGCACCAAGACCCTTGAACTCAAACTTTGTGTCGGTTGCACCGTCGCCAATAGTAGCAACTAAGCTGCCCTGGCTATCCAAAAGCGAGAATTTTGCACCGGGGAGAGCTGTATTTGAAGGATCAACCTTATTTACAGTAACAAGTGTGCAGTAAACGAATGCGTCATCAGGGATTACCTTAGGATTGTCCTCATCTTCCTCGGGCTTGGAGGGAGGATTGTCATCAGGAGTAGGAGAAGGAGGAGTTTCGGGCTTATCAGGATATTTGACCTGACCCTTACCTGTAAAGAAGTTGTTGCTGTAGGAAAGTGTTGCACCGTTGTCGTTTGAGTCATCTGCTGTATCTGCATCCTTAACAAGGTCAGCATTATCGTTAACAGTTGCGTCAAACACAACTGCTACTTTTTTACCGCCATTTCTAAGCACATAATCGTCAGTAAACACTACCTGGAAGCCGGTACCGTCTTCCTTGACTGTTGTTACGAAATCATTTCCGTTATTTTCCTTGTAAGCGCTTGTAAGGTCAGCTGCCTTTACGCCTGTCTTAATTTCATACTTTGTTGCATCAGCCTCAACCTCGGCTCCGTCAACAAGTACTTTAATGGTTGTAGAATTTATCGTAAGTGATTCCTCAGGAATATCGGTAATGGTAAAGTCATCAATTGCTGTTACACTTCCATCATAGTTCGGGAATTCTGTAGAAAGTGTATATGTAACAATACCGTCGATATCAGCAATGCCTGTACCGCCATTGTTGCCTGCTGAGTCTTTTCCTATCAGGTTATTATCTGAATGAGAATTATCGATTTTTGTGATTGCCTTTGTAAACGGAACATCTGAATGCTTTGCTGTTACTGACTTAGTTACAACTTCATCAGCATTATCACCGGGAACGATATCAATCAGTATGGGCTGTGTTCTGCCGCTGGTAGTACCAAGAATAAGATAGTAGCCTGAACCCAAAGCAGCATCCGTAAGGTCTAAGTCAACAGATCCCTTTTCTTTAGTAGAAATCTGAACAACCTTGTCAGCTTTAGCGGGAGCTGCAGCCTGCAATTTATTTGCCAGTGCTACCATTTTATCCTTGTCGAAATCCTTTACATTGCCATCTACGCCTTTTTGTGTAACATAGCCGCTCTTGATTTCAAGCACACTTGCAAAATCGTCATCGATAGTATAAGAAACTGTACCTGCAATCTTGGTTGAGGTTGCTACCTTGTAAACGCAGTAGTTTCCGTATGTACCGTTGATAGTGAGCTTAGAGCCAATGGGGAGTTCCTGTGCGCCTGCGGGCATAGCCATAGCGCCCATTGAAAGGAGCATTGCCATTGAAAGCACTGCCACGCCTGCTTTCTTAAATGTTTTTTTCATGTTTGTAACCTCCAATATTTTTTATTGTCGCACGGGTCGGTTTAAATATGGCAGTCGATCCGTGCGACTATCGTGCTGCCATATTTAGTTACTTGGTTATACCCTTAGTTTCTACGGCCTCCTCTTTTTTCGGTATTTACATCCGCTGTTTGCAGTTTTCTTTTGTATATCAGTAATGCAACAAAGGCGATTCCGACCGCGGAAATACCGATCATTGCAAAATTGAACAGAGGAGATGCGCCCGTCTCGGGCATTACAATCGGGCTGTAGGTGTTGTTGACTGTAAGTGTACGGTCAGATTCAGACGCCGTAGAAGCCACACCACGGATATTATCGTATGTAACAACATAATTCGGACTGTAGTTTGAATTATTTTCAGTGAGCAAAACATTATTATATGAGCGCTCAATTATTCTGTAATGATATGCTGTGGTGCCGTCATCGCTGAACTTGTCAAGATTATCTATTTTCTTTGTCCAGCTGACTGTATCTGTTCCTGCGCCAGAGATTTTAACATCGGAATCGGTAGCAGGGGCAAGCTTAAAGGTATCATATTCTGTAACAGGTCTCCAGTTCACTGCATCTGTACTGCGCTGCAGCTGGAATGACATATTTGCCGGCAGTGTCACACCTTTGACATTGTTCCACTTCTTTACTATGGTGACGGATACAACTTCTTTCCTCTTGATATTTTTGAAAGTAAGTGTATCCGTTTGACCCTTAGTTTCCTTTGTGTCATCCTTACTGATAATACCGCTTACCGTAGATCCGTTTCTGGTTGTGTCATTTTCAGTGCCGTCAATGCTGTCAAGCGTTGAGCCGTCAGATGTCGATTCTGTGATCGTATACCTTGTTCCTACCGGGATTCCGTCAAATGTATACTCGCCGTCGATACCTATTGTACAGGTCTTTGTAACAGTTGCTGCACCGTTATCTGTACGATTGGTGCCGCCTATATTCGAGAATACAACAGTAAACGTATACTGTCCGCTGAGCGGTTCTGAACCATCTGCCTGAGCTTTCTTTATTACCAGCTTACCTGTGTTCACTGTATTGGTAAACTTAGCCATCAGCACAACATCAACAGCATCCATGGGCTTTTCATAAGAACGGAACAGAATAGCACCGGGGTTTTTCTCTTCGTTGTAGCCGTTTATGTTTCCGCCGCTTGATTGATCTTTCTTCTCAACACGCTTGTCATCAAGCAGATAACCTTCTCCGGTTTGTTGAACGTTGCCGTCTTCTCGTTCGCTGATTGTCCAGGTCGTAGTGTACAGTTCCTTATCAGCATCCGAAAGCTGTTCTTCTACTGCAATGTAGCTGCCTCGTCTGAACTGCTTGCTGAAATATGCGCTCTGATCGTCTTTGAGAGCAAACTTGCCGTCATTGCTGACCTGTTTGTTCTTTTCTTCCGTTATGCCTGTATCCGCCTTGGTTCTCAGGTCATAATAAGCGCCGACTGCATTTTCAAGTTTACCGCTGCTTGCCGAGCCGAAGTCTCTTATATCAGCCTGGTTGATGCTGTATCCATCAGATACATAGCTGCTCTGAGCACCGTAATGTGTAACAAGGTTCTTGATGTTGAAATTGAATGTATCATTATCGAAGAAGCCTTTGAAATCTTCACCTACTTTGTTGGTATCCAGGTCCACTTCCTTACCTACCTCAAGGGTATCGTGCTCCGGGAAGTTAAACTGAAGTCTCATGTTTGACTCCCACATTCCGCGCTCCATGTAGAAGAATGTAAGGGTGTGCTTGCTGTTATAGAAGTTGTTTATAGCGTCTGTATCATTTGAATCAATGCCGAGTCTCGCCCACAGACTATCCTGTGTAGGATTCTCTATGTACTGGCCATCAACACCCTCGGTTCCTATATTGCTGTATATAGAGCCATGATTTGCGCTCTTCTTTACTTCGCTGACAAGAACATGAGCTGCTTTTACTTTGTTGGTAACAACCACTACATTATTTGTATTGTCTTGCTTATAAGAATACGAATAATCGTAGCTGTTGCTTCTTGAGAAGTTGATACATCCCGATGTTCTTCCGTGGTCACCGCCGATATCAAGCACAAGCTTGCCGTCAACGAATACCCACACATCGTCATCACCGGAGAAGTTGAATGTAGTTGCTGCTTCAAGTCTCTGGCCGTCCTGCTTTGTGATAACGATATTACCGCTGTTTGTCAGGCCGAAATCAAACTCAAGCTTTGTACCAAAGCCATAGTTATACTTTGCTGCACCGGCATTGTCGTTCTCATTGATACTTTCATCATTCAGCGGGAAGTAACCAAACTTATTTGATGCATGGTCATTTCTGCCGTCCTTGTCCCTGTAAGCAATACCCGAGCTTATGAGATTCTTTGACCATATTACATTTTCGCTCTCGCTGGTAGCCTTTCCATCGAAGTTTTCAGTTGCATCTCTGTCATGTTTGGTATTAGCGCCTGCACGGGAAGCCTCGGTTTTGTTACCTTGCGCATCCTCTATGGTTGTCATGTGTACCGTTTCAAGAAAATATTTATAAAAATCCTTGTTATCTTCATTAGTATTCTCACGCAGCTTAAGAGTAGTAGCAGCACTGTCGAACGACCAGTAGTAAATGCCGTTGCCGTCTCTGTCAACCTTTGTAAACGGGAACGCTACATTCTCATATACCTCACCGAGCTTGGTGTTCTTTGAGTTTTCTCCCTCAATGAAAGCCTTGTTGAAGAAAGGCATTTCTACCGAACCGGTGCTTGTATCCATAGCGATATCGGTGTTATTGATAAGGTTGCTTGATGCTATTCCCTGAGTTGCATATCTGTACTTGTTCGGGTTACCGTCACCAAGAGATTTACAAGAGTTGTTGTTTACCTGAAAGTTTTCTGTACTTCCGTTATAGTTCCAGCCGTAAAGATCCAGAGTACCGGCAATATCAGAGAAAGGATAACCCCACTTATTTACATTTGGCTGATAGTGTCCTGTGTATATCGTATTGTTTTCCGGAACACCGTTATCCTTATAGTAATCGCTCAGTGCCTGAGAAAACTGTCTGAAAGTTATCCAGTTTCTATGAGAAGCAAAACTGTCTGCTCCG
>JAFTCS010000292.1 GCA_017454565.1 Clostridia bacterium | reverse complement strand
TGCTTTTGGTTCCGGCAAATTTACACCCCGCCGAGCAGGCGGGCAGAACGCACCCATTGGTTGATGATCAAAGTATCAACCTTTTGATCGTAAAGCTCTGTTTTTCCTGATTTCAGCTCTTTTTGCTATTTGAGTTTCACGGATTCAGGTTTAAGAAAACGACAACACAAAAGTTTTGGCGCAGAGCCTGCGCTCCCAATTCGCGGGGTTCGCTGCGCTGCGCTTCGCTCTGAGTACGAACCGAAACTTTACCGCTCGCGCACAGAAGTTGTTTCAAAGACGACAACACAAAAGTTTTGGCGCAGAGCCTGCGCTCCCAATTTGCGGCCGGTGCAGGCTATAAATTTTATGCGTTCCATTGAATGACAGTATCAGGAAACACTGATTTATAAAATGGTCAGTGTTTCTTTTTTTGTATGGATAATGACGCAAACATGCAATAAAAGTGAATGAAAGTTGCATATTTGCAGCCGGCCTGCTCAGATTATGCGAAAAGAACAATAAAGCCATGATAATAATATTATTTTGTGAATAATTTACGATAGACAAAATGACAATAATCTGATATTATAATAAATTGAATATAAGACCAGTAGGGAGAAGTGCGTCCGTTTGAGGACGGAACGGTTTTCTGAGTCTGGCGCCCTTATGCTGCTTTGGTATAGGATTCTGGCACAAAAGTACATGGCACAGGGCGGATATTCAAACCAGGGGAAGGATGTCGGAGCATTTGGAGAGTATTCTGATAGTATCATCCAAAAGTCAGAGTATAGATGGTCTGACAAAGCTGCTTATGGAAGAGGAGCTTATGCTGCCTGACAGTGTAACAAGCGCTGCCGAGGCAAAAAGGCTTGCTCTGGAAAAACCATACGACCTGATATTAGTGGATTCGCCGCTTTCAGACGAACGCAGCGACATCACCGCAGCTTACCTCGCCCGTAATACTGATTCCTGCGTACTGCTGTTTTCCGGGCGCGAACCCGAACGGCAGCTTGAAAAGGCTATGTGGGAAGCCGGTGTTTTCCTCACGGCAAAGCCTGTCAGCAGATACATGTTCCATAAGACCATAACCTACCTCAGGGCATGCTTTTACAAGCTCAGGGGAATAAAGCACGAAAAGGACAAGCTGCAGCGGCAGAATGAAGAGATACGTCTCATCAACCGCGCCAAGGGCATACTTATGGAATACCTCTCTATGACAGAGCCGCAGGCACACAGATATCTTGAAAAGCAGGCAATGGATCTCCGCATATCAAAGGCCGAGGTCGCAAAACGTCTGCTGAGTACCTACGAAAATTGATCCTATTGCGTGATCTCTGCCCGGCAGGGCAGGATAACATAGTCTGCGTTACTGCGGACGATCCGCCCTGTGCGGGGCTGACAAAATCATAAATGCGGAAATTTTTTCCGCGGGAAAGGATTGGTAGAAAATGGAGAAAAAGGCCTATCTTGTTTTGGAGAACGGAGATGTATATGAGGGGTATGCTTTCGGCGCAGAGAAAGTGTCTGTAGGCGAGCTGGTTTTTACCACCGCTACCACAGGTTATCTGGAGACTCTCACCGACCCCAGCTATTATGGGCAGCTTGTTTGTCAGACCTTCCCGCTGATCGGCAACTATGGTGTGATCCCTTCCGATTTTGAAAGCAAAAAGCCGGTTCTTTCGGCTTATATTGTAAGAGAATGGTGTCAGCAGCCCTCAAACTTCCGCTGTGAGGGCGTCATAGACACATATCTGAAAGAAAATGAGATTCCCGGAATATACGGCATCGACACTCGCTACCTTACAAAAACAGTGCGTGAGTACGGTGTTATGAATGCAAAGCTCATGTACACTCAGCCCGCTGACAGCGACCTTGAAGAGTTGAAGGCCTTTAAGTCCGAGCCTGCCGTACCTCACGTCACATGCACCGAGAAACAGTTCTTCCCGGCTGAGGACGCAAAGTTCAATGTCGTTATGATGGACTTCGGCACAAAGAAGAATATCCGCTGCGAGCTGGTCAAGAGGGGCTGCAATGTAACCGTTGTTCCTGCAGGCACAAGCGCTGAGGAGATCATCGCCATGGATCCGGACGGCATTATGCTCTCCAACGGACCCGGCGACCCCCAGGATAACCCTGAGATCATCGAACAGCTCCGCATACTCAGCGAGAAAAAGATACCTACCTTCGGCATTTGTCTTGGTCATCAGCTTTTTGCCGCTTCACAGGGAGCATCCACAAGAAAGCTCAAATACGGCCACCGCGGTGAGAACCAGC
>JAFTCS010000291.1 GCA_017454565.1 Clostridia bacterium | reverse complement strand
TTCGGCTTCTTCCTGCTCCCGGCGTTTCTGCTCGAGCATTTCCTGCACTCTGCGTTCCTGTTCGCGCCTTTCGGCTTCGAGCCTTGCAAGCTCCGCCTGACGTTCCTTTTCTATGCGCTCTTCTTCAAGCCGCTGACGTTCGCGGGCTTCTGCCGCCTGCTGCTCTGCAAGCTCTCTTTCGCGCCTTTCTTCCAGATAGGCATATTCTATTTTAATGACCTGATCTATCTGTTCTGCTATCTCGGCAAGATTTTCCTGCACCGGTTCTTTAAGTCTCAGCTCGCCGGTCTGTGAGATATATCCGGCCACGCCCTCGGCTTCGGCGTCAAATCTTCCCTCAATAACATTGTCGAACTTCTTGACGATCTTCGGCTCCATGACATCACCGCTGCGTATCTCCATAAGCTCCTGCTCAGGAGATACGGAAGCGCGGAATAGCAGCATGTGCAGTCCGACAAGCTCGTAAAAGTCCTTGACAAAATCCGCTTTGGGGTCAATCGCCGAATTCTCAATGTTTATCTGATAGCCGACCTTGTCATAGCTTTCGATGTACTGCCACAGTGCGAGGCAGGCTCTGAGATCGACATTTTTCATAATTGCGTTGGTTCTCATAACCGGCGGACGTATGAACGTGTTTCCAAGGTTTTTACAAAACTCCGAACCTTTGTAGCCCTCTATGGTCTTTTTCAGCTTTTCTACACGCTGCCATACGGTATATCCGCTGCGGTCACGCTTTTCAAGACTGTGCTCGTCTTCAAGGTCAACCCTGATCTTCAGCTTTCCGCCCCTTTGGTCATCGACCTCAGTTACGAATCCAAGGGTAAAGATCTCTTCATCCTTCGACACGCTTACCAGCTTTTCATAGCGGATGAGAATAAAGGAATACAGTCTGTCTATCAGTGTATTGATAAATTTGTTTTCGTATGTCATCAGGGTCTCTTCCCTGTGAACATTCAGTATCTTTGAAGGAGTAATTTTTCCGGTTTTCTCGTCAACGCTCTGTATCAGGTCAGTATGCTGAGCCAGATGCTTGACAGATTCCACGGTAGTTTTTCGTGACAGGGCGATAGGCACGATCTCTTCGACATCCTCAAGAGTTCGCCTTGGATTTCGCAGCACGTTGTCCAGATGCAGCAGACCCTTTTCGATGGCGTCTACCCATGAGGAATCAATTATCCTCTGCATTATTCTCCGGTTCATGGAGAACTCTCCCTCAGTTGAACGGAGAATGTTCAGCAGCGACAAAAACTGCCGGTTATCATCATAAAGTTCCATTATCTCCTGATAATCGTTCCTGAATTGTTTCATTTCTTCATCCTGCATGACATTCTCACCTCCAATCTGTCAGGATATGCAGCCAGCGTGACGCTGGACTCCTGTTCTGATAGTTTACTCACGTCGAAACTACCCTACTCGCGGCTGGTACTTACTCCTGTGCGCGAGGGGTGTAGTTTCACTTTTGTTTATCGATCTCCGCGAATCGGCACCGGCGGCTCGCCGGCGCGCCAGCGTGACGCTGGACTCCTGTTCGCGTTGATAGTTTACTCAAATCGAAACTACCCTACTCGCGGCTGATACTTACTCCTGTGCACAAGGAGTGTAGTTTCACTTTTGTTTATCGATCTCCGCGAATCGGCACCGGCGGCTCGCCGGCGCGAATTGGGAGCGCCGGCTCTGCGCCGGTCACCGGTTACACTACAAGCTTGTCCTGCCCCAATGGAGCAGGACAAACAAGAAAATCAATATATAGGGGAGAGAGCCTCCCGAAAAGTGGGTACAACACTCTTAGAAGAGCTTCTGCAAACGTTCGAGATAGGCAATGGATTCGCCCATTTTGTTCTTTCCGAAAAGCTTCTGCAGGTAAACGCAGAGTTCTTTCAGCTCTTCACGAAGCATTGCAAGGTTCAGTGATTCAAACTTACGGAATATCTTTGTAGCAAGTACATAATCAATGCCGTCCAGTTCATCGCCGCCGCATGCAACATATACGGGCACAAACAGCCCCATCTGCTTTAAGATACGGTTACCGAAAGCAACACGCAGTTTTTCAATTACCCAAAGGTCAAGCTGATGAACCTTCTTCAGGTTATCCTGTGAGATGGGGTACATCTTGAAAGCTTCTTCAAACATTGCGTTAAGATGCGAATAGCTCAGACGCACCGGCGGAGTGTCGGGCGCCTCAAAAGCGATACCCTTTTCATCCAGATTGATAGGCTGGGCACGGTCGTAGACTTTATCGGATATGACGAAAGTCGAGTCGTCGTTGTTAGCGGTGCCTACATACCAGATGTTCTGCGGAATGTGTATCTTTCCGTGGTCGAGCTTGACAGGGTCGGTGCTCCAGGCATTAGGCACGATATCCAGCTCCCATTCCTCCGCGTTGGGCATTTCGAGAATGGACAGCATTTCTGCAAAGTAATACTCAATACGGGCGATGTTCATCTCATCGAGAAGTATCAGGTTCAGGTCGTCATTATATCCTGATGAATAGATACGTTTGAGCACTTCGGTCTCGTTGAAGTTCTTGGTAAATTCGTTGAAGTATCCGAACAGCTCTGTACGGTCACGCCAGGAAGGCTGTACAGACGCAATAGTCGTGTCGTTCTGCAGGAACTTACCGAAGGAGTAGGGCAGAGAGGTTTTACCTGTACCGGAAATACCCTGCAGGATAATGAGCTTTGTTGAAGCCATGCCTGCAATGAACAGGCGTATTGTTTTGTAATCGTAGTACAGATTCATGCGCGAGCAGGCAAAATTACGGTAGCGCTCCACGATATCCTTAAGAGTGATATCGTTTTCGTATTCAGGCGGAGTAAAGTTTGTATAGAAACTGTCCACCTCCATGAGCTTTGAGAAACGGCGCTCACTGGTCTGTACAATGCCGGCATCGATCGGCTGCGCTGCATCTTCTCCGCCCTCGCCGGCAGCGGAGACTGTTCCGTCTGCGGCAAGCTGTTGTGAAGATCCAAGCATAGGAACAGCTCCGGAAGAAGGCAGACCCATCTGCGCTACCTTTATAGCCATGATCTCGTCCTTTTCCTTGACCATCCTGATAACGCGCTGCTGCAGTTCGGCTATTTCTTCAAGCAGATCCTCGTTGCTGACAATGGAATGCCGGAAACGTATATATTTTCGTATTACCAGCACAATCAAGAAAATAATCAGAGCAAACAGAGCAATGACCACAAGAATTGCCAGAATGGACAATATCCATTCCAGTGCCCCGAACTGGGTGGAATACTCCTTGAAAATATCTATATATCTGCCAATATTGAAGATCTGTACTATGCCGTTCCACAATCCTGTGAATATCAGGGCAAAGCCCTGCAGGATCTCGGTAATAAAGGCAAAAAACCATTTCAGAAAGTTTTCCATAGCATCATCCTCTTAAATAAGCGGGTGCGGATGCCCTCCCGTGTTGAGCGGAAAGGGCATCCTCTTTAGTTTATTCCGACTTTTTGTCAGTTTCTTTCTTTTCGGAAGTCTTTTCATCCTCAGCCTTTTCAGCGTCATCAGACTTCTTTTCTTCGTCCTTGCTGTCAGAGGTTTTTTCGTCCTTGGACTTTTCTGCGTCATCAGACTTCTTTTCTTCGTCCTTGCTGTCAAAGGTTTTTTCGTCCTTGGACTTTTCTGCATCATCGGACTTCTTTTCATCGTCCTTGCTGTCAGAGGGCTTTTCGTCCTTAGACTTTTCAGCGTCATCAGACTTCTTTTCCTCGTCCTTGATCTCAGAAGCTTTTTCATCCTTGGATTTTTCGGTATCGTCAGACTTTTTTTCGTCAGACTTTTCGTTTGCTTCTTTTTCTTTCTGTGCGGCAAGGTATTCCTCAATAGCGCGTCGCTTGATCTCCTCTTCGTCGAGCTGAGGTGCTTCGGCAGGACGTCTGACCCTTACAACGGTAACAATGAACTTGTAAAGCTCAAACAGGAAGAACAGCACCATGGGGATAAGTATACAGATAAAGAAACCGAGTCTGGTGCGCAGGAAAGCCACTATGTTGCCTGCTCCGCCCATGCTCACGCCGGTCCACTTGCCGATAATGTCAGCAGGGTAGGTGGGCATTTCGTCGTCAATGGGGTTGTTGTCGCCTCGGGTGATGAAGCTCAGCACACCGTTATTGTTCTCTATTCTCACGATACGGTGGGTGTTCTTTACTTTCTGACCGTCAATGATAGTCCAGAAAGAGATAACGTCGCCTTCCTGCAATGTTGTGGGATCGTCTATCTGTTTGGTAATGATAAGGTCGCCCTGTTCAAACGTGGGTCTCATAGACGGGGATTCTACTGTCATGGGGATAAGCCCGAAGAGCTGGGGAACACCGTTGTTGTTTGTAGATGAAAAAACCAGTATAGTTACAAGAAGCGCGAAGATCACGATCAGCCATGCTGCGATGTTGGCGAGAATTTTCAGTACCTTTTTCATTTTGTGTTCTCCTTTGATTATGTTGTTTCAGTAATATGGAAGTTCATTCCGAGTTTAAGGGTGCCGCCAACGATGTTGTCAAGGCAGTCGGGATCATTGCCTTCGAGCCAGATGACCACCGTATATTTGTCCTTGGCCTTTGGCTCAAATTTTTCCCGCAGCTCGCGCATAACAATGGTCGAAGACAGGAACGTGGAGTCGCAGTCGCTTTCCTTGCCTCCGCCGCTGGATTTGGTTTTGCCGTATACGGTTTTCTTGCCGTTCTTGTAAACGGCAATGCGGATGGCCTCATCTACGTTTTTGGTGACGTTTTCGATATTCATTTCGCCCGAGTAAGAGATGGTGCTGTCGCCTGAGTTTATCAGGTAGAAGGTGTAGGCGATATAGTTTTCGCCGTTGTGCGTGCCGTTTATCTGATCTACATTGTCAGGGATATCCTCTCCGCTGATGTTGGTCATGTTATAGACGATCCCGGCATTTAGCACAGCGGTGGCTATGGTGTAGTCCGGAGTTTCCGAAAGGGTAAGACCCTGCTGTACCATGTCGTACTTGTCTATCTTTACGGTAAAGCTTCCGAACTTATTATAAAAGTAGGAAATTGCATAGCCTATCGCGATAAGGATAATAAGAATGAGGATAATGAGCGCAAGTATTCTCATAAGGACCTTGTAGCGCTTGGTCTCCTTTGCCGTTCGCCTTAGTTCAAGCACGTCTCTCATGTCGGTCTTGTGAGTATCTTTGCTTTTAGGTTCTACATTTGTGGATTTCTTAGCCACATGAAAGCACCTTCGTTCTGTAAAGTAATTTGCTTTATTGTGTAAAGTTTTCCGGCTTACCGTAATAGAATGTATGGAGAAAGCTTTCCGATGGCCCACCGTACCGGATAACCGCATACAAGAGCATTATGCTGAATGGTCTGTATTTATGCCGGCACAACGTGACAAGCTCAAAAGCTTGTCAGCTGTGAAAGTGAGAGATACTCTCCGGAAAGCGGACCCGCGCAGTATGTGCACCCGAAAGAGTACAGCTTCTCTGCCTGAGTGCTTGACTTAACGCCGTCAGCAACTGGTTCACAGCCAAGATCATTGATAAACGTGATGATCGAGCGCACTGCCTGGTCGCTTCTCTCGCTTTTGCCAATGTAAAGAGTGATGGCAGGGCTGAGCATAACATAGTCCACGAGAAACTCAGAGAGCCTGATATAAGGGCAGCCGCTCTCGCCGAAGCCCGTAAGCATCACGTGAAAGCCGAGCTTGCGCATGTAAGCGATATTTTCCGCAGCATTGTCGTCCTTTTCGTCAAGCGTCTTTTCGGGAACGGTAAAGCAGAAGCTGCCGGGGGAGACGGAATAGTTTTCGCAGATCTTTTCAAGAGCCTCAACTGTAGTACGGTCGCGCAGCAGGCTCAGGGGAAGCTCCTGAGACGCCCACCTGAAATTTCGTTCGCTCTCTTTCAGGGCAAGAATGCTCTCTGCAAGCTGCATCATTTCAAGGCCGAACAGCTCCGCGCTTTTGCCCGAAGCGTCGGCAGCGGGGCGAAAAGTTTCGGGCATAAGGGTGCCAAGCCCGGGCGTATTCAATTGTGTGCGCGCTAAATAGCACACGCTCCGGCCGGTAGCGATGTCACGCAGCGGACGAAAGCTCAGCTCAATGGCGCGCAGACCGTCAACTGTACTGGGGGTTTCCGGCATGCCGCACACGCTCCTAAAAACGTCAGAAATATGATTATATTCATAATCTACACCATTTTACCATACAAGACTGGAAAAGTCAAACCAAAGCTTATGGTGAGGTGCAATAAATGTTCACAGTAGTGAGAATGATATCATAAAAATAGTCCATTCTTGTTCAAAACGACTAATTTGGAAAAAGACGGCAGTTTTTTTGTAAAAGACTTGACTTTAAACTCTCAAAATAGTATAATTGGCATAGCAACATAGGCATTTTTGTACAATTTTATTCACCGCCGGGCTTTCCGGCATGACTAAATAACTATAGAAAGGAAAATGCGATATGAAAAAGACAACTACAAAAAAGCAAAGCGCGGCGCGCAAGCTCATACCTGCCGCCTGCATGCTCTTGGTATCCGCAACCACCCTCGTTTCCTCAACCTATGCTTGGTTTACCATGAATAAGGAAGTTACAGTTCAGAATCTTGCTGTACAGGCTAAGGCAGAAGGCGGACTTCTGATTTCTGAAACACAGGGTTACGCTGCAACTGATATTTGGGATGATTCCGCAAACACAACTGCTGAATTAGCAACGGCTAAGGTTGCTCTGTATCCTACTTCAACAGCAAACACTGGTACATGGTATCATGCAACAAGTAAGACTGCAAATGATGCAGCGAATGCAGGAGCTGGCTCTGCATCCACCTACAAGAACGATGGATATACAGCGCTCACATTAACTTCCAGTGAATTACAGGCTGCTGTAGCTGGAACAAACGGTAAGAAGGATGTATATTTTGTAGATTCTGGTACATCTGGTTATGATGCCGATGATGCTAAATACTATCTGAAGTATACTTACTACCTCAAGACATCTACCGAAGGAACAACAACTTTAGGCTTGGCTAATGGAGATCAGAATCTCAATATTTCTGTTGTTAATGTTACCGGAAGCTCAGTATCTACCGAACTTAATAAGTCGCTTAGAGTTGGTATAGAGATTGGCGGAAAATTCTACATCTTTGCTCCTGTTTCTGGTGCAACGGGTACTTATTATGTAAATGCTTCTTCAACTGCTACCAATGCAATTGACAGCTCGGCAAGCACACACGCTGCTCCTATGACTGTTGCTACAGGACTTACTTCGCTTCCTGGTGTTAAGCAGAACGGAACTCCGGTATATGTTTATATGTGGTATGAAGGTGAAGATGCTGCTTGTAAATCTGAAAACGTTACAGCAACACTTGATGAACTGACAGTTAATCTTGAGTTCAAACTTACAACCCTTAGTGCTGCAGCAACTGATAGTGGCGTTGCAGTTCCTTCAGGTTCATAATCCAACCTTAGAACAATAACAACTAACTAAACAACCACAACCCCCGATTGGAGAAATCCGGTCGGGGGTTCTTTGTTCCTAACGCCATCATCGCTCATTAACTCTTTGCTATCATCAGCAAATAAGATGACAACACCAAAACAATAATATTCTCTCATAACAC
>JAFTCS010000290.1 GCA_017454565.1 Clostridia bacterium | reverse complement strand
TGTTGTCGATTTTGAGGAGTTTTTTTCGTGCGGTTGCCCTGATAATTTGATAAGGGAAGTCAATTTTGTCCGGTGTTTATCCGGGGAAAACCTTTTTTAAAAAAGGTTTCTCCTCCCGGATCCCTTTCCAAAAAAATTTGTGTTTATGTTCTCTCAGCTTGCCGCACCAGCAAAAAATTCGTGACAGCTATATGAAAAAACAAAAAAATATGTTATAATGTCATCATTACATAAGAAAAGGCGGTGTCTGAAATGAAACGACTGGACAATGAACAAAGCAGGAGCATCAACTATTCCGGTGAAATAGCTGAGCTTGAAAAATTTTATGATCGTCAGTTCGATTTGATAAAAAAGGGCAATACAGACCTGGTAACGCTGGAGCTTGTCATGCTGGGCAAGGCTCTCGATTTCGTGCACCTGACCCACAGGAAATTGGGCATTTCACTTGATACGAGCGAAAAGTCGGTGGCGTCTTTAGAGGAAGTAATTGACGCTTTTGACAGGGGCGTAGTGCAGGACAATTTCTTTTCGGCAGAAAACGGAAGCATTGCAGAAAGCGTCAGCGCATATCTGGGCATACTTATCATAGCGAACATCGGCGGCAAATGGGAAGACACCGAACAGGGCGCGGCTGTAAACGTGAACGGACGTCTTGCATTCGTCAGCGAATATGTTGAAAAAAGGCTCCTTGGCCTTTCACAGCTTGACGCGGTAACGTATTTCAATTCAGTCAGCCTTGCCCGTGAATAACAACAAGATACTATCCGGAGGTAAATACAATGGCAAATTTCAGAGCGGACAGAATGTCCGAAGATATACAGAGAGAGATCTCTGCGATACTCAGAGAAATGAAGGATCCCAGACTGCACAACGGCATTATAAGTGTCGTAAGGTGCGAAACAGCCCATGACCTTTCCTACAGCAAGGTATACATCAGCTCGATGAACGGTCTGCCTGTGGCAAAGGAGGCGGTAAAGGCACTGAAAAATGCTCAGGGCTTCATACGTCACGAGCTTGGAGTAAGACTGAAGCTGAGATACGCACCTGTGCTTGCGTTTGAGGCTACGGATTCCATTGAGTACAGCGCAAACATTTCAAAAATACTCAACGGTCTGCAGTACACCCAGACCGAAAACGATAATACAGACGCAGAAGAAACCGACGGGACAGAGGACGGTGAAGAATGAGCATGGAAAACATAACGCTTGAAAAAGCCGCTGAAATGCTTATTGAACAGGATAATATACTCATTCTTATGCACAAATCTCCGGACGGAGACACTATCGGTTCGGGTTATGCACTCTGCCTTGCACTGCGCAAAGCAGGAAAGAAGGCTCAGGCTATATGCTCCGACCCGATACCGTCAAAGTATGGCTACATCACCGACAGCATTGATGACCAGAGCTTTGAGCCGGACTTCATAGTTTCCACGGATATTGCCGCCCCCCAGCTTTTCGGTGATAAACTGTCAGCCTATACGGAATCCGTCGACCTTTGTATCGACCACCACGGTTCCAACACGCGCTTTGCAAAATACAGCTACATAGAGCCGTCCGCAGCAGCCTGCGCACAGATCATTGCAAAGCTTATCCCGCTTATGGGCACAGAGATCGACGCACCCATAGCAGACGCTCTTTTTACGGGAATCTCCACCGACACCGGCTGCTTCAAGTTCCGCAATACCACCGCCGAGACCTATCGGGCTGCTGCCGAGATGATCGAAAGAGGCGCCCGCAACTATATGATAACCACCCTTATGTTCGACACCAAAAGCAGGCAGCAGCTTGAACTGGAAAAACGTGCCATAGAAACTCTTGACTACCGCATGGACGGCAAAATAGCCATAATTACTATAACCACAGAGATGATGGCTGAAACCGGCGCAGAGGAAAGCGATACCGATTATATCGTCTCTCTGCCCAGACAGATAGAGGGAGTCATGGCAGGCGTGACGATAAAGCAAAAGGGTGAAAAGCTTTGCAGGATATCCGTAAGGGCATCCGACGGAGTGGACGCTTCGGAAATATGCTCGCTCTTTGGCGGCGGCGGACATAAAGGCGCTGCCGGCTGCAGCATAGAGGCGTCTCCCGCAGAAGCAAAGGAAATGATGGCATCGGCCATTGAAAAGGTGATCGGGAAATAACATGAACGGGATATTATTGATAGACAAACCAAAAGATCATACCTCCTTTGACGTTGTGGCGATAGTCAGGGGATGCGTCCGTGAGAGGAAGGCCGGTCACACCGGAACTCTCGACCCGATGGCGACCGGTGTTCTGCCAGTACTTTTAGGCAGTGCCACAAAGGCGCAGTCTCTTCTGCCCGACACCGACAAGGAATACGAGGCGGAATTCCGGCTCGGACTGACCACCGACACGCTTGATATAACCGGCACTGTACTGAGCACAAGCAATGAAGGTGCCACCCGGGAGCAGATAGAAAACCTGCTGCCGCAGTTCACCGGCGACATAATGCAGCTTCCGCCCATGTATTCGGCTGTTTCAAAGGACGGCGTAAGACTCTATGAGCTTGCGCGCAAGGGTATAGAGACCGAACGCGAAGCCAGACCTGTTCATGTGGGGCTGCTGAAGCTTACCGGCTTTGATGAAGAAAACCGATGCGGCACCCTGAAAATAAGCTGTTCCAAGGGCACATATATACGCAGTATATGCGGCGATATCGGTAAGCTTTTAGGCTGCGGCTGTGTTATGACCGGTCTCAGGCGCACGAAGGCATGCGGCTTTGATATAAGCGAAGCCACGCCCCTCAGCGAGATACGCAGGCTTGCAGACAGCGACAGAGACTCTCTTCTTGCCCTGATAAGACCCGTCGAAAGCATCTTCTCCGCCTACAGGGCAGTACATATAAGCGAAAAACAGGCTTTCCGCTTTAAAAACGGCGGCTCCCTGACGCTCGACAGGATAAAATGTCCGGCTGACCTGAGAAACGGTGAGATGCTCCGCATAAAGGAGCACGGCGGCGGCTTTTTAGGACTTGCCTGCACAGATATTCCAAACGGAGAGCTGAAATTCAGCAAACTGTTTCAGATCTGAAAATTTCTCAAGAAAAACAAAACGGTGAATAAAATGGAAATAATAAAAGAGCTTGTGCCCTCGAAGGAGCCTACCTCCACTGCTCTCGGCTACTTTGACGGAATACACAGAGGGCATCAGGCGGTAATAAAAGAAGCGGTGGAATACGCGCACTGTCATGGTCTTGTGCCGGCAGTGTTCACATTGCTGCAAAGCCCGCGAACGGTACTGCTTGGTGAGGAACCCCGGGGCATCATAACCATGGACGAAAAACTGAGTCTGCTCGAATCGCTCAATGTGGAAAGAGTTTACCTGATAGACTTTACCACCATACGCACCGTTACGGCGGAACGCTTTGTTGAGGACATACTTGTAGGCTGTTTCAACGCAAAGCATACGGGATGCGGCTTCAACTATCACTTCGGCAACGGAGCCAAAGGCAACGGAGACATGCTTTCCCTGCTTGCTGCACGCTTCGGCATTACAGAGACTACCCAGCCTCAGCTATGCTATGACGGCAGACCCATAAGCTCCACCCGGATTAGAAAGTGCATTTCAGAGGGCGATATACCCTCAACCAATGCCATGCTCGGCAGAAAATACGGTTTTTGTCTGCCTGTCATACACGGCCGACAGCTTGGGCGCACCCTTGGTTTCCCCACCATAAACCAGCAGATGCCTCAAGGTCTTGTGAAGCCGCTTTTCGGAGTTTATGCCTCAACCGTAGATGTAGACGGCACCCTCTTCCGCGGTGTGACAAACATAGGAATAAAACCGACAGTAGGCTCATCAGACGTCACCATAGAGACCTGGATGCCGGAATACAATGGAGGCGAGCTTTACGGCAGAAAGCTCGACCTCAGACTGGAGCGCTTCATCCGGCCGGAGAGAAAATTTTCCGGACTTGAAGAGCTTCGACGTGCCGTGCTTGCCGATGCCGAAAAGGTATCAGGAGGATAACATTATGGTATTCTGTTTTTTATCAGCGGCTGTGCTCTATGTCACCTCACTGTGCGTATTAATTATCAGCACCGTCATAGCCGTCATATACTTCCAGAGTGCGGCGCTGCCGGCAGGAATACTTGTGCTCATCTCTCTTATGAGCACGATACTCGCCCACTTCGGCGCAAAGAAGCTTTATGACCATTCCATGTCATACACCATATATGGTTTTGAAAAATGGTACTCCTGTCAGAAGAGAATTGCCGCCCGGTGCTTCCGCAGCAGCCGCATGACAGTGCTGCTGAACATTGCCTATGTGTGCTGTGCCTTTGAAAAAACCGATGAATGCCGCGAGGCTCTGCTGCAGGCGCGGCCGCTTATTGACAGGTACGGCAATGCCTATTACAGATATGTCTATCTCATGTCTGTGCTGGGACTTAAAGAAAAAACTCACGACATGAACTACGTCAGTGAACTTATTGCCGAGACCTACGCTCTTGTACGCTCTCCCGTGTTCCCGAAATACGAACCGAGGTCTGAATATCTTTTGCGCTGCGACTACGCGCTTACAGAGCTGCAGCTTTATGCGCGTTCTCCCGAACAGCTTGCAGCTGCCGATAAAAACCTTGTATTTAAACTGCGTCAGCTTGCCCTTGAGCTTTCAAGGCTGGATTCCGGTCTTTCAGAGATCATCGGATACAGCAGGCTTGCATTCTATTATAACGCAGGACTTGCAGCCGCCATTCTTGGCGACACCGAAACTGCCGGGAAATTCTTCGGATACATAGCCGGCGCACCCTACAGCTTTCCTCTTTGCAGCCGTGCTCAGAGCTATCTGCTTACAGGAAATCTGCACACACTTATGGAGACCATACCATGACGCTTATTCAAAACCTTTTAGCAAAGCAAAGAGCTTTACAAAATTTAAAAGTTAAAAGTTAAAATTTTAGAGTTTAAAGTTGATACTATTATTCAATTGAACAATAAAGCTTTTGCGGCAAGCTGCTCACACACAGAAGTTTATTTCAATCGCGATCGGTTTAGTTTTGGTCAGAGTACACTTTGAACGCGAACAGGGCACCGGCGGTTCGCCGGTGCCCTGTTACTTTTTTGTGTGCTCTGCCATTTGATTTTTATGCTCAGGACTGTGAGTTCTGGATAACCTCGGAAGCTTCGGCAACCGGAATAAGGATGTTTGCGGCATCTCCGGCAACTGTGGTCGGCAGCTTGCCGTCCCACTTCTCAATGTAAAGCTGACGGAGTATCTTATCTGTCAGCGACTTCTCCAGCAGATCATTTGACTTTGCCTCTGCTTCCGCCTGCACGATCTTCGCTTCGGCGTCCGCCTTTGCCTTGGCGATCTTTGTCTCGTTCTCATAGTTTGCCTTGAGCTGCTGCTGCTCGGCGATCATCTTGTCCTCGACCGCCTTCTCAAAGGCATCTGAAAAGTCGATATTCGTCATGGCAACGGTCTGTATGTTCACATAGAATTTCTCGTCAATAGCATTCTTTATGGCCTCTTCAACCAGCGGAGACATCGAGGCACGATCGGCAATGATGTTCATGGCCTTGTATGAGGAAAGTGTTGCTTTCGCTTTCTCTATAGCGACAGACTCTATCCTGCTCTGCAGGGCATCAAGTGAACCGTACTGCTCTGCGATCTTTATGGCCTTGTCGGTCATTATCTTGTACTGCACTGTCATCTGGATATCCATGGTCTGGGCGTCCGATGAGTATGTGGCGGTAGTTATCTGTATAGTCTGGGTCTTGGAATCATACTTCTGGTAGGTGTTGGTTATCCAGAAGTCAAAATAGGTGCCGGCCTCACGCACATTGTTGGCCTCACCAAGGAACTTTACCACAGCGACCTCACCGGTATCAACGGTGTAGATACTGAACGGTATGCAGATAAGACCGATAAGCGAAAGCACCGCGCCGATAATACCGCCGATCTTCGCGGCCTTTTTCATTTTTGAAAAGCCGTAGTAGCACAGTCCTGCAAAGCCGGCTGCCATTGCTACGAACAATACTATTATCAACATTCTGATTGGCATAGCGTTTACCTCTTTCAGTTTTCTTTCTGTAACGGATATGACGAAACGTATTTCTATGCTGAAGGTCAGGGCATAACGTCACATCCGTGATAATTGATTGCTGCCCTGACACCTGTTCTTTTAACTTTTATAGTAAACATTTATACTTTGATAATTCATCAGCTGATTGTAGGGGCTTTCCGGTCGCCCCCACACCCCTTCGGATATCACTCTAAGTAAGAATATTTTTGTCGTCTACTATAACTCTTGACTTTTATTCAGCCTTGCGGCAGAGGTTTTGCAGTCATAACTTTCAGCTTTGAGGAAAGCCGGCTGAGACACTCCGGGTCAAAGTCCGATGCCCGGAACATGCCGAACACCGCAGAGCCGCTGCCTGTCATGGCCGCACCCATAGCGCCGCATTCCATAAGCAGACGTTTGATGTCATCTATCTCCGGAAGCCGCATAACGTCCTCGAATTTGTTGTAAAGAGACTTTGCGACCATTTCGGCATCCCCCGTCCCGATACCCTCAAGCATCGGTGAAATATCCGCAGGACTGCCGTAGCCTATTTCGTCCGAACGTCTGTAAGCCATGCCGGTAGAGACATTCACTTCCGGCTTGACAACGGCAAAAACGCAGTCTGCAAGCGGGTCAAGTCTCTCAAGGTCGGTTCCTATGCCGGTAGCCCGCACTGTGCCTCCCTCTATGCAGAAAGGAACATCAGCGCCGATCTCAGCGGCAATCTTCTCCAGTTCCGCCGCGGCAAGACCGGCTCCCGTAAGTGTGTTCAGGGCTTTGAGCACGGCCGCCGCATCGGTACTGCCGCCTGCCATTCCCGCCTGTGAGGGTATATTCTTACTGATATGCACCCTGACCTGCGGCACGTTCTTTCCGACAGCCGCAAAAAAAAGCTTTATCGCCTTATAAGCTATGTTGCCCTCGCCGCATGGTATCGCCGGGTCCGTACACTCCACCGTGATGCTTCCCTCGCCGTCATCAACGCTGACAGTTACCTCGTCATAAATGGCAACCGACTGCATCACCATGTCTACAAAGTGGTAGCCGTCATCACGTCTGCCCACGATATCTAAAAAAAGATTGAGCTTGGCCGGAGCCTTCACCGTGGTTTCCATAGACCTTACCTCCGCTTATGAGCCGCTTTTGCCGCAGTTTTCATACAGGAAACGCTCAATGCGCTCCACAGCCTCCTGAATGTGTTTGAGCGAATATGAGTAAGATACCCTTGCAAAGCCCTCGCCGCATTCACCAAACGCCGTACCCGGAACTATAGCCACCTTCTGGGCATAGATCAGCTTTTCACAGAAGTCCTCAGAGCTCATGCCGGATATCTGTATGCTGGGGAACACATAGAAAGCTCCCTCAGGCTCAAAACAGGTCAGACCCATTTTACAGAAAGAATCAACAATGAATCTTCTGCGTATGTCGTACTCCTCGCGCATGTGCTCGATATCGGCATCGCCGTGTTTGAGAGCTTCTATTGCGGCATACTGTGAGGGTGTAGGTGCGCTCATTATCATATACTGGTGCAGCTTGAGCATCTGAGAGATGACCGGCTCTGGGCCGAGAGCGTAACCGAGTCTCCATCCTGTCATAGCGTATGCCTTTGAGAACCCGCCGACCACAACGGTGCGCTCCTTCATGCCCTTTATGTCTGCAAATGAAACGTGTCTTTCACTGCCGTAGGTAAGCTCGCCGTAGATCTCATCGGAAAGCACAAGGATGTCATGTTTTTCAATGACCTTTGCTATTTCTTCAAGGTGCTGTCTTCTCATAACCGCACCTGTGGGGTTGTTCGGGAACGGCAGGATAAGCAGCTTGGTCTTTGGCGTAATAGCCGCTTCAAGCTCGGCTGCTGTCAGACGGAACTCATTTTCGGATCTGGTCCGGATTATCACCGGCTTGCCGCCGCTCATAACAGTCATGGGTTCATAGCACACAAAGGCAGGCTGAGGGATAAGCACCTCATCGCCCTCTTCGACCACAGCACGGATGCACAGGTCGATGGCTTCTGAACCGCCGACTGTGACAAGTATCTCATGGTCGGGGTTATATTCAACATTGAAACGGCGGGCATAATAATTGGATATCTGTTTACGCAGCTCAATAAAGCCGCTGTTCGGAGAATACCATGTATGTCCTCGCCTGAGAGCCTCGATTCCCTCCTGACGGACGTGCCATGGAGTGGTGAAATCCGGCTCGCCTATGCTCAGTGAAATGACATGATCCATTTCGTTTGCGATATCAAAGAACTTTCGGATACCCGAAGGCTTGATACCATAGAGCTTGCTGTTCATAAGTTTTGAATAGTCGATCACAGTATCATACTCCTTTGTTCTTCTTCTTCGTCACTGCCGCAGAAGGGCACACCGCCCTCTTTGTAGTGAGTAAGGATAAAGTTTGTTGCTGTACCTATAACATTGTCAAGAGTAGAAAGCCTCTTGGAAACGAACTCGGCCACATCCTGAATGGTCTCGCCGCGCACTGTAGCGATAAGGTCGTAGCGTGATGAAGCCGCAAGATAAACGCTCTCCACGTTATCGTATGACATAACTATCTTTGCGATGTCGTCAAAGCCTGTCTCGGGCTTCGGTGTGACCTTAAGCTCAATAATGGCCATCACGCCTGCTCCCGGAACCTTATCCCAGTTGATAAGCGTGTTGCTGCCCTTGATTATACCCTGATCCTTGTATTCCTGTATCTGCTTTTTGATCTCGTCCTCGGTCTGACCGAGCATTGCGGCAAGCTGTGCGGTAGTAAAGTCTGCATTTCTGCTCAAAATGTCCAAAAGCTTATTCATTTACCTTCATCCTTTCAAATTATAGATAGCCATATTATACTACATAATGCCAGAAAAGACAATATTTTTTTA
>JAFTCS010000289.1 GCA_017454565.1 Clostridia bacterium | reverse complement strand
GTCTCCGGTGGAGACCTCTGCGAAGCAGAAGCACCGACCGAGCCGACAGGCGAGACCAGCGCCCCTCGTCGCTCTCCGCAGAGAGCGAAATACTTTATCAGCCAGCCGGGCAGGGGGATGAATTGCAAAAAGCGTCCAGCGGACGGTTTTTGCAAGAGGGGGAGCCCTCGCAGGGGGCGCCCCCTTGCTGCGGTTCGGATGTAGTTTAACGCCGGCGGGCAGCCGGCAGGAACAGCAAGCACTCCAAACAAAAATGCCCGGAGGCCATTTTTATTGACACCGCCGGTGTCAATCCACTGTTTTCCAGCGTCACGCTGGATCTCCGATATCAAATAATCTATAACCGGTGATATGATATGACAAAAAATAAAAAGAAAGTTTTTCGCATTACTCTGATATGCACGGCGGTTGTGCTTACCGTTGTTGTGATATTCGGCGGCGTGTGTCTTGCTCTGATGAGCCAGGATAACATAAGCACCATGTACACCATGACAGAGGAGGATGACTCCTTTTTAGGTACACTGCTCAGGGGCGCCATGGTCGGAAAAGAGTTTGAACTTACGGAGACTCAGGTGAATACCTATCTGAATAAAACATTCTGCGCCGAGGATAAGCCGCTGAAAAAGATAAGAGTGTATTTCCACAAAAATGAGCCTGTGGAGATATATGCAAGGGTGTTCCGTTTCGGTGCGGAAAGAGCCATGTACGCAAAGGCACAGATCGATCTTCTTCCCGAAGAGGGCAGGACGGCAGTGCGCATTACTGATGTAAAATTAGGCGAGCTGCATGTTCACAGCCATGTGGTGGACAATATGCTGCGCGACTTTGCAAAGAGCACTCCGCTTGCAGAGTTTGAAAACGGGGTGCTGTACATTAAAACCGAGTATTCATACGAGGGCAGAAATTTCTCTCTTATGCTCAGACTGGAAAAACTGGAACCCGCCGACAGGGTGGTTCTGTGCAAGACCAACAGTCTTACAAGCGAGGTCATTTCGGCAATCAGGGATTATCTTTTATCAGATGACGGTCAGGATTTTTTCAAGCACATATTCGGTGACAAGATAAATGACATAAAGAATTTTATTCTCAGGTTTTTGTTTTAGAGCCTATGCCGTAACTATTATAAATTGAGGGTGAAAAAATGCTTACTCAGGAGAGATACAGGCTTATACTTGAGCTGCTGAACGAGAGAAATGCAGTTACCGTTACAGAGCTTGCACAGTACACAAATATCTCCGAATCGACAATACGCCGCGACCTTAACGCTCTTGATAAGGAAGGCCGTCTGAAAAAGGTGTTCGGCGGTGCGGTGTCGCTGAAACAGATAGAGGGTATCAACGAGCCGCCTGCCGCTGACCGCGACCGCCTAATGCCTGATGAAAAGGAACTTATAGCATGCTACGCCGCCGGACTTATACGCGACGATGACTTTGTATATATAGATTCCGGCTCTACTACGCTGCGCCTTGTGGGGCAGATAGGCAGCACAAGGGCGCTTTTTGTGACAAACGGTATCGTACATGCTCAAAGGCTGCTTGCAAAGGGTCTGAAAACCATAATGCTCGGCGGCGCGCTCAAACAGAAAAATGCCTGCGTTACGGGTTCAGAGGGTGTACGCTCACTGGAAAGGTTCCACTTTACAAAGGCGTTTATCGGCACCAACGGCATAGAACAGGACGCCGGGTTTACTACTCCCGACAGCGACGAGGCCGCCGTAAAGGAAATGGCGGTAAAATGCAGCTTTGCTTCATTTGTACTGGCGGATCACACCAAATTCGGTAAGATATATCCGGTGACGTTTTCGCCGCTGTCAAAGTGCAGCATTATAACGGATAAACTGACAAACAGCGGCATAGCCGACAAAACGGTGATAAAGGAGGTCTCTTTATGATATATACCATTACGCTCAATCCCTCGATAGATTACATAGTACGCATGAAGCAGTTCGTCAAGGGGATTACAAACCGCACCAAAAGCGAGGAGTTCTATGTCGGCGGCAAGGGAATAAACGTATCCTTTGTGCTTTCCGAGCTGGGTGTGGAGAGTACGGCTTTCGGATTCGTGGCAGGCTTCACAGGCGACGCCATTGTGGCAGGTCTGCAAAGGATGGGAGTAAATGCCGACTTCATAAGGCTGCGAGAGGGCAACTCCCGCATAAACGTAAAGATAAAGGCCATGGAGGAAAGCGAGATCAACTGTCAGGGTCCTGACATAAGCGAGGACGAGTTTGCTATGCTGCTTGACAAGCTGAACTGTGTTGTGGACGGCGACACCATTGTGCTGGCAGGAGCCATTCCCACCGTTCTGGGAAATGATACATACGTCCGTATTCTTGACCGTCTGCGCGACAAGAAGATAAGGATTGTCGTTGACGCACGAAAAAAACTCCTTACCGACTGTCTTAAATACAAGCCGTTCCTTATAAAGCCAAACAAGCAGGAGCTTTCGGAGATATTCGTCAAGGAGATGCTCAACGAGAACGATATAATAGAGTGCGCTTTTGAACTGAAAAAGCTTGGCGCCATGAATGTGCTGATCTCTCTTGGAAATGACGGAGTTATGCTGATAGATTCCGACAGCAAGGTTCACCACATGAAAAACGTGAAGCACCGGATAATCAATACGGTAGGCTCCGGCAATTCTTTAGTGGCGGGCTTTATCGCAGGATATGACAGTACAGGCAGCTATGATGAAGCGCTTCTTCTGGGCACTGCCTGCGCAAACGCCACGTCATTCTGCGCAGGACTTGCCACACGCCAGAAAATAGATGAGGTAGTTGCCGAGATGCGCCAGCTATATCCTGCAGGACCCGAAAATTGACGGGCAAAAGCTGAGAAGAGTGAATATATACGTTTTTATCATTCCTGAGCTTCTTTTTGAGAGAAAAAATCGTGCTGTTCCGCTTGCGGTACAGGTGGGTTTGTGATATTATACATAGGAAACTACAGAATAAATCAAGTCCTGAGGCGCTTTCACAAAGCTTTATGATAAAAGTTAAAAGATAAAAGTTAAGAGTTAAAAGGATCTGATGAAGAAAAGAATTTTTAACTTTTAACCTGAATCCGTGAAACTCAAATAGAATAAATGGCTGAAAGCAAGATAAACAGAGCTTTACAAGCCAAATGTTTCATACCTTGTTTTTCACCCAATGGGTGCATTTGCGCCGCCTCTCGGCGGCGGGGTAGTTTTAAGC
>JAFTCS010000288.1 GCA_017454565.1 Clostridia bacterium | reverse complement strand
ATAAAAAAGGCAAGGAGGAATAAATATGTTAAAAAAGGGTGAGCTTGTCTCTTTCCGACCTGACATAAAGGTCGTGGACTGCACATTGAGAGACGGCGGTCTGGTAAATAATTTCTACTTTACGGATGAATTCGTAAAGGATCTGTACCGTGCAAACGTGAAATCCGGCATTGACTATATGGAGTTCGGATACAAGGCTTCAAAGGAGCAGTTTGACACAAGCAAATTCGGCAAATGGAAATTCTGCAGCGATCAGGATATCATTGACGTGGTGGGCGACAACGATACAGACCTGAAAATCTCGGTAATGGCGGATGTGGGCAGAACAGATTTCCGTGAGGATATATGCGACAAGGCAAACAGTCCTATAGACATGGTGCGTGTGGCAACATATATAAACACCATTCCCTCGGCTCTGGAAATAGTGGAATACTGCAACAAAAAGGGTTATGAAACAACCATCAACATCATGGCCGTGTCCAAATCCAACGATATGGATCTGGACGATGCTCTTGAGCTTATCGGCAGGAGCTGCGTTGACACGATCTACATTGTGGACAGCTACGGTTCACTTTATCCTGAGCAGATGAGAAGGCTTGCGGAAAAGTATCTGAACATTGCCGACAAGTACGGCAAGAGCATAGGCATACATGCACACAACAACCAGCAGCTTGCGTTTGCAAACACTATTGAGACACTGACAATGGGTGTAAGCTATCTGGATTCCACCGTGAGCAGCCTTGGCAGAGGTGCCGGAAACTGTCCGACAGAGCTTCTTTTAGGTTTCCTGAAAAACCCGAAGTATCATATCTCGCCGCTGCTGAAATTTATTGAGGATCACGTTGTCAAGCTCAGGGAAGAAGGGCTTATCTGGGGATACGACATCCCCTATCTTCTGACAGGCAGACTGAATCAGCACCCCAGAGACGCCATCCAGTTCATGAAGGAAGGCAGGACGGACTACAAGGATTTCTACCACTTCCTGTTTGATAAAGAGATCTAAAGCTATTTTATAATTGATCTAATAAAAATTAAAAGTTTTCAATAAAAAAGAGCTGCTGACCTGTTACGGGCCGGCAGCTCTTTCTGCTTTTTATTTACTTCAAAAGCTCCTCTAACTTCTTCGCGGCTTCCTCCGCTTCGGGATTCGTCACACTCTCTATCTTGCCGGCGTCACATGCCGCAGAGTTCTGCGGGTCAATGGGCAGCCTTGCAAGTATCTCCAGACCGTATTCAGCAGCAACAGCTTCAAGTCTGCTCTCACCAAACGGATAGTGCTTCTTTCCGCAGTCAGGACATACAAAACAGCTCATGTTCTCAATAATGCCGAGGATAGGCACATTCATCATCTGAGCCATCCTTACAGCCTTTTCAACGATCATCGAAACAAGCTCCTGCGGAGACGTAACAATGATTATACCGTCAAGCGGCAGAGACTGGAACACTGTCAGCGGGATATCGCCCGTTCCGGGAGGCATGTCAACAAACATATAGTCAACATCTTTCCAGTATACCTCTGACCAGAACTGCTTTACTGTGCCGGCAAGAATCGGACCTCTCCAGATAACCGGATCCTTCTCGTTTTCCAGCAGCAGGTTCACAGACATGATATCTATGCCCGAATGGGTGGTTATGGGCAGAATACCCTTTTCCGTACCGTAGGCCTTCTGGTTGTTGATACCGAAAGCCATAGGAATAGACGGGCCTGTAAGGTCTGCGTCAAGTATCGCAGCATGGTGACCCATTCTGCTGAACATTACAGCCATCAGGGAGGTAACTGTAGATTTTCCTACGCCGCCCTTGCCGCTGACAACACCGATGACCTTCTTTACAGAGCTGTACTGATTCAGCTTTTCAGTCATGTCCTGCGGCTCGCTCCTTGACGGACAATTCTCGCCGCAACTTGAACAATCATGTGTACATTCTGACATTTTCTCTTTCTCCTTTGCGATTGTGGTAAATATATTTTTTTCGGGCTTTGACCCGAGCTTTGCTGAAAAATCCCTTTATTCTCCGGCATCTTCCGTAAGAGCTTCCTCTGCTTCGGATTCTTCGCTATTCTCTGTGAGAGTTTCCTCTGCTTCAGATTCTATGGTATCCTCTGTAAGAGTTTCTTCAACTGCTTCAGATTCTTCTGCTTTTTCGTTTTCGGCAGATGAGGGATTCTTCTTGCCGCCGCAGTCAAGCTCGTAGCCGCTGAGGAAGGTATAGGGAAGTCCGTACCCGAAAACAGCAGCCGCAATACAGGAAAGCTCACTGCGTGAGGCTATCTGCTCATGGAGAGGCATGCCGCTGACGACTGATGCAAGCACAACATAGAGCGCCGGCAGCACCATTATTACAAGTGTGGCTGCCGAAAAACGGAACACCTGCTTACCGTCACCGACTCTTGTGGCATAGAAAAGAAGTCCTCCGAAAAGTGCGAAGATAAGTGACACAAAAAGAGTCCTTTTCACCGCGTCCTGCGAGAAGGAGTCGTTTATCATGCCAATGAAAAAGCCTGAGCATACCATAAAAGCCGTCACCAGGAACGCCGAAAAAATAAGATTCATTATTTCATTTTTACTTTTCTTCATAGATAATTGTCCTCCGGATAAATAATTATTCAGCATCACCGCTGATGCACTAAAAATTCGTTCAAAAGCAGTGCAGCTTTTATTTTACCATGTCATGACAATTTATAATTCTAATAAAGAATTTAACTTTCTTTTTTCCTTGCCACCAGACAGAGCCAGCCCTTTTCTTCATAGCGGTCGATTATTTCAATACTTTCGGGCAGACCGCTGAGAACATCATCCAGACGCACATCTATTATGCCGCTCATAATGTAGACTGTCTTTTCGTCCATGAATTTCTCTATGTCGCCTGAGAGCATGATGATAGCATCGGCAACTATATTTGCGGTTATCACATCATATTTTCCCTGTGCCTTCTCCGCTAAATTGCCGTGTATTCCGGTATAGCGGCCGGCAACATTATTTCTTTCGGCATTTTCCATTGAGGACTTCACAGCTAACTCATCAATATCAATGCCGGTCGCGCTTTCTGCGCCGAGAAGAAGCGCAGCTACAGAGAGTATACCGCTGCCGCAGCCTACGTCAAGCATCCTTGCTCCCTTGAAAGTGTATTTTTCAAGGGCTTCAAGGCATAGTCTTGTTGTCTCGTGGGTACCTGAGCCAAAAGCCAGACCCGGCTCAAGGTTCAGCACGATCCTTCCCTCAGGGTCGTAATCATCCCTCCATACAGGACGGATAAGCAGCTTCCCACCGACCTTGATAGGATTAAAATACTTCTTCCAGTTTTCAAGACAGCCCTCAACGTCACATTTGTCGGCTATTATCCGGTATTCAATGCCCTGAGCGTCAAGCCTTTCCTTTATAAACGAAACGGCCTCGGCAGGATTATCCGCAGGACTTATGTAGATATGTATTTTTCCCTTGGTCCTGTCCTGTTTAAGCAGTTCCTCGTCTATCATGTCTATCTTGGCTATCTCCATGACCTCGTCCTCAAGCATGGAATAGTCCTCTATGTAAATGCCGTAGGGCACCGTCATCTGGGCTATGCTTCCTGCCGTGTCTATGTCGGGAGTATTGACCTCTACGATTATTTCAGTCCAGTCCATAGATCATTCATCTCCTGTTATTTCTGCTGCGGGAGTATCACATACTGCGGCCGTCTCTGCTTCTGCAGGGATAACCTCTTTCTTTTTCTTGGTTTTGCCCTTTCCGCCTTTTCTCCCGGCATTGTCGATACCTGCAAGCTTGGGGCTGAACCATCTGCCGGAAGTGGTGTTGTTGCTGCCCATAGTGCACTCACGGAACTCCACTCCGCCCTTTACCGGCGACATAAGGAAGCCCACTGCCACTCCTGCAAGAAACGCTGCCGATGCTGCAAAAAACATTGTTGACTTTGACATAATCTGTTACCTCCGTTATTTTTATATAAATAATATAGAACACAAAAGTTTCGCCGGCGAGCCGCCGGTGCCGATTTCGCGTTCATAATTCACTCAAGGCGACAATAAACGAATCGCGGCTGTCACTTTCTTCTGTGCGCAAGGAGTGCAGTTTCTCCTTGTTTATCTTTCTCCGCGAACAGGGGGGCGGCAGCTTGCCGCAGTCAGGTCGCGGATGACTCTGGACGCTATTATCAGACCCACCACCGACGGCACGCAGGCATAACTTGCGGGTACTGCCTTGCCGGAAGCTTCATCTATGACCGGCGGGAAGATCTTCTTCGGCTCCTCCTTCGAGTATACAACCGTAAGCTTTTTTATTCCCCTTGCTTTCAGCTCTCTGCGCATGACCCTTGCCAGGGGACACACCGATGTCTTGTATATATCAGCTATCTCAAACGCTGTGGGGTCAAGCTTGTTGCCTGCTCCCATAGATGAAATTATGGGCACTCCGGCCTTTTCCGCGCGTACGATAAGTTCTGTTTTTGCGCTGACGGTATCCACTGCATCAACAATATAGTCGTACTGCGAAAAATCAAAGCTGTCGGCGTTTTCCGGAGTAAAAAAGGTATTATATGTCTGCACCTTTATTTCAGGGTTTATATCCCTTGCCCTTTGTGCGGCAGCCTCCGCCTTGTACTGTCCGACAGTGGAATCAAGCGCGATGATCTGCCGGTTTATGTTGCTGACGCTCACAACGTCACGGTCGATAAGGTCGAGACTGCCTATGCCGCTGCGGGCAAGAGCCTCGACAACATAGCCTCCCACTCCGCCGATGCCGAATACTGCGACCCTTGAATCTGCAAGCCGGTGAATCTTTTCTTTGCCGAAAAGCAGTTCTGTTCTTGAAAATCTTTCGTTCATTATCATCCACTCCGATATGCTACTCTGTTAATGTTAACACAAAACCTCCCGCCGGTCAACATTGAATGCTGATATAATCTAAAAACCACACAAAAAGCCTTATATTTCATTGACATTTTTATCTCTTTGCATTAAAATGTTATTTGTATATTTGTGTTCAGACGCAAGAATGTTTCAGGAGTGGTAAACAATGAAAATAAAGGAATGGTTCATAGGAGATACCAGCAAAACCTCAGTTCAGTTTTTCAGAAGCCTGTTTGTAGGCGGCATCGCCACCATCGCAGATATGATAGTGCTTATACTCATACGCGAGCTTTTGCATGTGCCCGAAAGTATCGCGGCTATTTTCGGCTTTACCGTGGGACTGGCGCTGAATTATATCATCTCGACCTACTGGGTGTTCGCAAAGGCAAAGGTCAAGAACCGGATCATAGACTTCATCGGTTTTGCCGTCATAGGAATAATCGGTCTGGGGCTGACGCAGCTCATAATAGAACCTTTTGCACAGCAGGGAATGTTTGGTACAGGCTGGTTCGTACAGTGGCAGATCTTTGGCAATCTGCTGCCCACAGACAAATACTATATAGTCGGCAAGGTACTGGCTGTTGTCATAGTATACATGTGGAACTTCTTTGCCCGTAAATTCATACTTTACCGCAAGGTCGAGGAAAAGGAAGCTCCTGTAACGGAAGAAAACACCTCAGGAACTAAAGAAGCAAAAGAGAGCGAAAAATAAAACGCAGCAGAGAGGATAATAACATGAAAAAGATAAGTATACTCGGCGCAGGCCCCGCAGGACTGACCGCCGCAAACGAACTGCTGAAGGACAGCAAGGAAAAGTACGAGATCACCATACTTGAGGAAAGCAGGTCTATCGGCGGCATTTCGCAGACAGTGCGCTACAACGGCAACCGTATGGATATAGGCGGACACAGGTTTTTCTCAAAAAGCGACGAGATAATGAACTGGTGGAAAGAGCTTATGCCGCTTCAGGGCAAGGACGCCTTTGACGACAAGCTTTTAGGCAGGGAAAAGCCCCTTTCAAAGGGCGGACCCGACCCTGAAAAAGAGGATGTGGTAATGCTGGTGCGCGACCGTGTGTCAAGAATATATTACCGCAAGCACTTCTTTGACTATCCCGTAACCATGTCTGCCTCTACGATAAAGAACATGGGCTTCTTTACGACAATGGCGGCAGGTTTCAGCTATCTCAAGGCTATCATTTTCAAAAAGAAGGAGACCTCTCTTGAGAACTTCTATATCAACCGTTTCGGCAAGAAACTTTACAGCATGTTCTTTGAGGGCTACACCGAAAAGCTCTGGGGCCGTCACCCGAGAGAGATCTCCGCAGACTGGGGCTCTCAGCGTGTAAAGGGTCTGTCCATCAGGGCAGTGCTCAAAGACATGTTCTCAAAGCTCTTCGGCGGCAAAAAGAAGAAAAACAAGAAGAAGGTCGAGACCTCGCTCATCGAACAGTTCTGGTACCCGAAATACGGTCCGGGTCAGCTCTGGGAGCTTGCCGCAAAAAGAGCCTGCGACAAAGGCGCAAATCTGATAAAGGGCTGCAAGGTAAAGAACGTCGTCTGCAAGGGCGGAAAGATAACCTCTGTGGTCTGCGACACAAACGACGGCGAAAAGACCTTTACCGGAGACGTTTTCATCTCGTCCATGCCTGTGCGCGACCTTGTTATGGGTATGACCGGCGACAAGCCCTCTCAGGAAATGGTTGATATTGCAGAGGGTCTGCCCTACCGTGATTTCGTTACCGTAGGTCTTTTGGTTAGCAAGCTTGATCTTGAAAACAAGACAAAGATCAAGACCCTTGGCAACATCGTTCCCGACTGTTGGATATATGTTCAGGATACAGGCGTAAAGCTCGGGCGCATACAGATATTCAACAACTGGTCGCCCTACATGGTGCAGGATCCCGAAAACACCGTATGGATAGGTCTGGAATACTTCTGCTCCGAGGGCGACGAATTCTGGAGCATGTCGGACGAGGACTGCATAAAAATGGCGGTAGGCGAGCTTGAGAGCATGGGCATCATCAAAGCCGATGAGGTCATCGACAGCCACCGCGAGCGTGTGAAGAAGGCATATCCTGCATATTTCGACACCTACGCCCACATGGACAAGCTCATTTCCTGTCTTGACGGATACGACAATCTCTACTGCGTAGGACGCAACGGTCAGCACCGCTACAACAATATGGACCACTCCATGCTCACCGCAATACGCGCAGCTCAGGCGATCAAGGACGGCTCCGCTTCAAAGCACGATATCTGGAACGTAAACACCGAAAAGGAATATCACGAAACAAAGTCCTGAGAGCGCTCTCCGGACATAAACAAAACTACAGAACGGAAATAATAGCTTCCGCAGACGGCGGGAGCTATCGCATTCAGTACCATATTTTAGAGCCTGTTTAAAATCTTCCGGAACGCCTGAATGTTGGAGGGCTTTGAGTCTCGCCTGTCGGCTCGGTCGTTGCTTCTGCTTCGCAGAGGTCTCCACCGGAGACCCGCACCCCTCCATACCTCCCACGAGGAGCTCTGCCCCTCGACCCCGCAAGCCTTTTCAAAGGCTTGCGCGAAACTTTATTGTTTAATTATTTATCGGACGATTCTGAGCCGAGGCAAGGTGGAAATTATGTCAGAAAAAAAGATCTCAAAAATCAGCAATATCGAAAGCATTTTTTATCAGTTCTACAGGCATCCGTTCATCGCGGCTGCGCTTGTATGCTTCATGTCGCTTCTGATGCCCACGGGACAGCCGTTTTTTCCAAATTCCCTGTGCGTTGCTATATGGATAGCCGCGCTGGGCGGAGCAGCCGCCTATTGCGCATATAAAAATCTCCCTGATGATAACGGCAGGAAAAACGCCGTTATAATAGCTTCCGCCGGCATTGTGTGCGCTCTTCTGTTCCTCTATCAGACATTTGCACAACAATCATACAGCATTATTGTAATGAACGGCGGCCTTGCTATCTGCGCCGGAGTGTTTTTCTATCTGCTGGCAATGAAAAAGCTGTCGGTGAAAAATACCATACTTATAATATTTGCCGCCGGCTTCATCATGCGGCTGTCATATATCATAGCTATGAGTGCGGGCAGCATACAGCATGACGTTTATTCTCTCGGTCAGAACGCCGGTCACGCAGGATATATCGAATACTTATATGCAAACGGTCATCTTCCGGATTTCGACGTAAGACAGGTGGATCAGTTCTATCATCCGCCGCTGCACCATGCCCTTGCCGCCCTGTGGATGAGACTCCAGTCATTCATAGGCATCTCCTACGAGCAGGCATACGAGAACATACAGCACCTGACCCTGTTTTACTCGACCTGCTGCCTGATAATCTCCTACAAGATATTCCGCAGGCTCGGTCTTTCAAAGGCGGGGCTTATCACCGCAACGGCCATTATAGCCGTCTGCCCCACGTTCTACATTATGGCAGGCAGCATGAATAACGACATTCTTTCCGTTACCTTCATGCTGGGTGCGATACTCAATACCCTTTACTGGTACAAATCCAGGTCGCTTAAAAGAATACTCTGTATCGCACTGTGCGTCGGTCTCGGAATGCTGACCAAGCTTTCAGTATGGATGGTAGCGCCCGCTATCGGCTGCGTGTTCATTTATGTATTCTTCAGCGAACTGAAAAGCTTCAAAAAATATATAGTCCAGTATGCGGCTTTTCTCTGCGTCTGCGCACCGATAGGTCTTTTCTGGTCGGTAAGGAATTTCATACTCTGGAAAGTGCCCTTCAGCTTTGTACAGCGTCTTACCGAGCGTTCGAGCCAGTACATAGGCGATATTCCGCTTATGCAGAGATTGTTTGACCTCAGCCCATATCAGTTTGTTGATCCTGCTCCGCAGTTCACGATGTACAAGGGCGACTACAATGAATACAACCCGCTGATAGCCTTTTTCAAGACATCAATGTTTGACGAGGGCATAGCCACCAGACGTTTTCCGAGAATAGCCGGCTTCAACCAGATATTGTTCTGGTCGGCAGTAGTGCTTGGTGTGCTGGGGTTCTGCGCAATGATCTTCATGTTCATAAAGAAGAACAGCAAAATGGACGCCGTACAGAAGTCGTTTATAGGTCTGCTTTATGCTACCATTTTCGGAATGTACTATTATTTCTGCATTGATTTCCCCCATGTGTGCACCATGAACGTCAGATACGGCGTACCGCTTATTGTCATCGGCGCACTGTCTGTGGGATACCTCACAATGGAGCTTTTCAGAATGAAGAAAAAGTTGGCGACCGTCTGCGCCGGAGCGATATGCTCTGTCATAGGCATTTATGCACTGAGCGGATATGCTGTATATAATCTTGTAGTCCTGTCTGTAATCAAATAAGCACTTACCGTCACAAGGAGCAATAGAAATGTTTTTCAAGAAAAAAGAACCGCTGGGATCGGCGGAATTCATCATTGCAGGTCTGGGAAATCCTGACCGAAAATACGAAAACACAAGGCACAACGCGGGTTTCATGACCATCGACATGCTCAGTGAGCAGCTTGATGTCAGGGTCGACCGAATAAAGTACAAATCCCTGTGTGCAACGGCTGTCATAGGGAGCAGCAAGGTACTTCTGATGAAGCCCTCAACATACATGAACAACAGCGGTCTTGCCGTAAAAGAGGCCACGAGCTTTTTCAGGATACCGCCTGAAAAGACCATAATCATCTTAGACGATATCTCCCTTGACGTGGGCAAGCTGCGCATAAGACGCAAGGGCAGCGACGGCGGGCACAACGGCATGAAGAACATCATTTATCTTTCGGGCAGCGACCAGTTCCCGAGGATAAAAATAGGAGTAGGCAAAAAGCCGGAGCAATGGGATCTTGCAGATTGGGTGCTCTCCAACTTTACCGCCACCGAGCACAAGCAGCTTGATGAAGCCATTTCCAACGCATGCGAAGCCGTAAAGCTGATCGTTGCCGGCCAGACCGACAAGGCAATGAATCTTTATAATTAACGCTAATATTCAATAAAGTTTCGCTCAAGCCTTTTCAGCGGCAAGCTGCCGCTCCCAATATAGTTTTTGAAAGTTAACTCGTTCCAAATGTTAATTTCTTCCTGAATCCGTGAAACTCAAATAGCAAAAATAGCTGAAATCAGGAAAAACAGAGCTTTACGATCAAAAGTTTGATACTTTGATCATCACCCAATGGGTGCGTTCTGCCCGCCTGCTCGGCGGGGTGT
>JAFTCS010000287.1 GCA_017454565.1 Clostridia bacterium | reverse complement strand
GCTTAAAACTACCCCGCCGCCGAGAGGCGGCGCAAATGCACCCATTGGGTGAAAAACAAGGTATGAAACATTTGGCTTGTAAAGCTCTGTTTATCTTGCTTTCAGCCATTTATTCTATTTGAGTTTCACGGATTCAGGTTATACTAATAGTATGACTATTTGTATGCGGCAAGTGATTGTGTTCTTATCCTATAGGATATGGGCGCGTTGGGGCGCATGTAGACGCTCTGCACCAGACCTGCTCCCAGATAAAGACAGGCTACAGATGTTCCGCCGGAGCTGAGAAAGGGCAGAGTGACGCCGATTACCGGAAGAAGATCGAGCACCATGCCAAGGTTTATGACCGACTGCACCAGCACCAGAGCAAAGAAACCGATGCAAAGGCTCTGACCGAGAGGGTCGGCTGCGCGTGAGGCGTTTTTGAGTGTTCTCAGCAGAAGAAGCACAAAGAGAAATATTATAGCCGAACAGCCGATAAGGCCAAGCTCCTCTCCGGCAACCGTGAAAATGAAGTCGTTTTCCTGATAAGGCACGATCTCAGATGACACGCGCGGCCCTTCAAAAAGCCCCTTTCCGTAAATGTGACCGGAGGCTATCGACACCTTGCCCTGATATTGCTGCCAGCCGTAATTTTTCAGCATGGTGTCGTCAGCGCCGAAAAGCACCATAAGACGGTTTTTCTGGTCGGCGTTAAGTACCTTTATCCACAGCAGCGGCGCAGCAACAGCGATAATTATTCCGAGTATGATAAAATATCTGAGCTGTACTCCTGCGGCAAAGGCCATGATTATAAACATGAAAGCGAATATCAGCGCAGCGCCGTCGTCGCCCTGCATGTGGATAAGTCCGATCGGCACCAGTGCGTGAAGCAGAAGAGAGATAACACCCGGAAAGCTTTTGATTCTGTTTTTTTCTGTGAGCAGGGAAATATGCTTTGAAAATGTCACGATGAAGCATATCTTGGTAAGCTCTGAGGGCTGAAAGGTTATCCCGCCGGGCAGACTTATCCAGCCGACGTCATCGGTGCCGGAGACCTGTATTCCGATAAAAAAGACCGACACGGTAAGGGTGAAAGCAATTCCGCCTATAAGCCACCACAGACCTGCTATGTAATGATAATCCACGAGGGATATTATTATTGCGGCAGTATATCCTATACAGACCGCGGCAAGCTGTGTGCCGAAAAAATCAGCCCCGCTGCTGCGCTGCTGACTCAGTATGAGAAGCAGACCGTAAACCGAAGCTATGAGAGTAAGCAGCCACAGGGTCTTGTCTGTACGGTGAAGATAGCCTGAGACCGCCGATGATATGCGTCTGAGCATTTGAATTTCCTTTCATTGTGACGTTGAATATAATGCTATTATAAGCCGCAGCCAATGTCGGAAAATGGAGAAAAAAACAGAGAGCTGCTGTGCGCTAAAAAAACTATAAAATAATATTTGACAAGCATGAAGAATAGTGATATGATATGAATATACAAGGATAATGCATTGAAAAGGACCCGTTTCCTCACGGGCGCAGACAGAGAACGGCGGTCATCGGCTGCAAGCTGCCGTATGTGCAGAGGGATCGGTACCACCTTGGAGCAATCGGCGAAAGGGTTTTCCGTAAGCCGTATCGTAAGCCTGCGTTAAAGGCGTTGAGTTTTTCTCACTGAGATGGCGGTGCTATACCGTCAAGCAGGGTGGAACCGTGGAGCTTAGCTTCGCCCCTGGCTGTTTTACAGCTATGGGCGATTTTTTATGCCTGCGGTACTGATGACAACATATAGCTTTGACCGCAATACATGTTGTCATAGTCGGATCTGAAAGGTGTTATCCGGAAATTTTATGTCTGGGCTGAAAACCCGAAGAAAAAAGGAGGTACATTATCATGGTTAAGGTCGAACTGAAAGATGGTATAGTTAAGGAGTTTGAGAACGGCACAACGGTGGCTGATATTGCAAAGAGCCTGAGTATGGGACTTTACAAGAGTGCCTGTGCAGCAAAGGTGGACGGTGCAGTCTGTGACCTGAGAACGGCTGTGGATAAGGACTGCAAGGTGGAAATACTCACCTTTGACGAGACGGAGGGCAAAAAGGCTTTCTGGCATACAACATCTCATGTGCTGGCACAGGCTGTAAAAAGACTTTTCCCGAATGCTAAGTTTGCTATCGGTCCGGCTATTGACAGCGGTTTCTACTATGATTTTGACGTAGAAAAGGCTTTCTCGCCAGAGGATCTGGAGAAGATCACAGCCGAGATGAAGAAGATAGTCAAGGAGGGTCTTGATGTAGAGAGGTTCTATCTGCAGCCCGATGAGGCAGTAAAGCTGCTTGAGGAAATGCAGGAGCCTTACAAGGTGGAACTGTGCAAAGAGCATACAGACAAGGGAGAGCCTATCAGCTTTTATAAGCAGGGCGAATTTACCGACCTGTGCGCCGGTCCTCACCTGATGAACGTGTCGGCTATAAAGGCGGTTAAGCTTACGGCCTGCACAGGAGCCTACTGGAGAGGCGACTCAAAGAATACTCAGCTTTGCAGAGTGTACGGTGTTTCCTTCCCCAAGGCGGCTATGCTTGAGGAACATCTTAAAAAGCTTGAAGAGGCAAAGCTGCGCGATCATAACAAGATCGGCCGTGAGCTTGAATATTTCACGACTGTTGACTATGTAGGTCAGGGTCTGCCGGTGCTGCTGCCCAAGGGCGCAAGAGTAGTACAGCTTCTGCAAAGATGGGTAGAGGATGTGGAGCAGAAGAAGGGCTGCCAGCTTACAAAGACTCCGCTTTTTGCCAAGAGAGAGCTTTACAAGATCTCCGGTCACTGGGATCATTATCTGGATGGCATGTTCGTAATGGGTGACCCCAATGATGAGACAAAGGAATGCTTTGCGCTTCGTCCTATGACCTGCCCGTTCCAGTATCAGGTCTATCTGAACAAGCAGCGTTCTTACCGCGATCTGCCCATGCGTCTTACGGAGACTTCCACTCTGTTCAGAAATGAAGCCTCCGGCGAAATGCACGGACTTATCCGCGTGAGACAGTTTACAATTTCCGAGGGCCATTATATTCTGCGCCCCGATCAGCTTGAGCAGGAATTCCGGGGCTGTCTGGAGCTTGCAAAATATTTCCTTGACACGGTAGGTCTGCTTGAGGACTGCTCTTTCCGTTTCTCACAGTGGGACCCTGCAAATCCCAACAATAAGTACGAGGGTACGGCAGAGCAGTGGGAGGAAGCCCAGAGTGTAATGAAGAAGATTCTGGATAACATTGGTCTGAAGTATGAGGTGGGCATTGACGAGGCTGCGTTCTACGGCCCGAAGCTTGACATTCAGTACAAGAATGTTTTCGGCAAGGAGGATACTATCGTAACGATTCAGATAGATATGCTGCTTGCTGAGAAGTTTGGCATGTATTACATTGACAAGGACGGTCAGAAAAAGCTGCCCTATATCATTCACAGAACTTCACTCGGCTGCTTTGAGAGAACGCTTGCCTACATGCTGGAGCATTTTGCCGGAGCACTTCCGATGTGGCTCAGTCCCGAGCAGGTAAGGGTGCTGCCCATAAGCGAAAACCTTGCCGATCAGGCTAAGGAGATCGAGGAAAAGCTGACTGCTGCCGGTATCCGTGTGACGACTGACCTTAGAAGCGAGAAGATCGGCTATAAGATAAGGGAAGCTCAGCTTGAAAAGATTCCTTATATGCTGGTCATCGGCAATAAAGAGGTCGAAAACGGCACTGTTTCGGTACGTTCCAGAAAGCAGGCCGATATGGGTTCCATGCCTGTGGATGAGTTCATCGCAATGGCACTCAATGAGATAGAAACGAAGGCAAAATAACAGGTTGTCGTGCCTGTTCTTTGTCAAGGACAGGCATAGAATCCTGAATGTCGGAGGGTGTTGAGTTTCGTCTGTTGTCTCGGTTTGTGATTCTGCTGCGCAGAGGTGTCCACTGAACAACTCCACACTCCACCGTTTTGATATTATTATTTTGGATTGCTATAGTATCAGGAAAAAAACAGCGCTGCATTTCCCTCAGCAGGGTCATGCAGCGCATATTTTTGCATAAAAATACCCGCCACAATGTGACGGGATGAATGGACTGAGACGATAAGCCGGGTTCTGTCGTGAACAGCCATCTATCTTGGCAGGGCGTTGCCGCCGCTGCTCAGTGCCACCTGATCAAGGCCATCGGGCAGATGTTATGCCTTTGTACGGTGTTGCTCCGGATAGGGTTTACAGGGCCGCACAGTCTCCTGTGCGCCGGTGAGCTCTTACCTCGCCTTTCCACCCTTACCTGTCAAGGACAGGCGGTATATCTCTGTTGCACTTTCCCTGGGGTCACCCCCGGCGGCCGTTAGCCGTTATCCTTGCCCTGTGGAGCCCGGACTTTCCTCGGGTGCGGCCTTTCGGCACTGCATCCGCAGCTGTTTATCTCACTCCATGGATTATTATATTATATTTTGATCCGCTTGTCAAATGATTTAAAGTGAGGCTTATCTTACAAAAACTCCGATAAACGTGCACATAAGGAATGCGGCTGCGTTTGTGGCAACTATTGTTGCGCCTACCGGAGTGCCGGCTAAAATGGATATTATCATTCCGATGACGGCACAGAACACCGAGAGCACCGCCGAGAAGATAGTTACGGATTTGAAGCTCTTGAAAAGTCTCATTGCCGAAAGTCCGGGGAAGATGACCAGAGCCGAAATAAGAAGCGAACCCACAAGGTTCATTGCCATTACGATTATCACGGCGATTATTACCGCTAACAGAAGATTGTATCTGTTGGATTTTGTACCTACTGCGGTTGCGAAGCTTTCGTCAAACGTTACGGCGAATATTTTGTTATAGAACAGCAGGAACAGAGCTATAACTATAAGGGAGATCACGCTGCATACTATCACGTCTGTGAGGGTGAGGGTGAGCATGGATGTTGAACCGAACAAAGTGCTGCAGACGTCTCCGGACAGATTTGACGAGGTGGAAAATATATTCATAAGCAGATAGCCAAGAGCCAGTGCGCCTACGCTTATCATGGCAATGGCGGCATCGCCTCTTATTTTTGCGTTGCGTCCGGTGCGAAGAAGCAGTACGGCGCTCAGCACCGTGACGGGCATTATTATTATCATCTGGTTGGTCAGGTTGAGTACACTGGCGATCGCCATGGCTCCGAAAGCAACGTGTGAAAGACCGTCTCCGATAAAGGAGAACCTTTTGAGGACCAGCGAAACTCCGAGCAGAGACGCGCATAATGCTATGAGTATGCCTACTATCAGGGCGTATTGCACGAACGGAAATTGCAGGTATTCTATCAGCTTGTCAAGCATTTGCTCCGCCCTCCTCGCGCATGATAAACAGCTTGCCGATATCGCTGTTCTGATATTCTTCTCTGGTGCCGAAGAATGGTTTTTTACTGATGTGAAGTATTTTGCTGGCGTAGCAGACAGCGGCCGAAATGTCATGGGAGATCATTATAATGGTAATGCCCTCTTTGTTCAGACCTTCTATAAGCTCGTACATTTCCGCAGTAACCATCGGGTCAAGACCCGAAACAGGTTCATCCAGCAAAAGAATTTTTCTTGTGGCGCACAGCGCGCGGGCAAGAAGCACTCTTTGCTGCTGACCGCCCGAAAGATCACGGTAGCAGCGTCTGGCAAATTCCTTTATGCCCATGCGCTCCATATTCTTTTCGGCAAGCTGCTTCTCTTCACGGTTGTAAAAGGGTCTTAGACCGCAGCGCGCCTGACAGCCTGACAGGACTATCTCACGGACTGACGCCGGGAAATCCTTCTGCACAATGGTCTGCTGGGGAAGATAGCCTATTTCTTTCCGATTCAGACCGTCACCGAATATGATCTCGCCGCCGAATGGCTTTTGCAGACCTAAAAGAGTTTTCATAAGTGTGGATTTTCCCGAACCGTTTTCTCCCACAATGCACAGGTAATCTCCCTCGTCAACATGGAAGCTGAGGTCTTTCAGCACTGTGCGGTTTTCGTATCCGAGAGTAAGCGATCTTACATCTATAAGCGACATCGGACTTCCTCCGTTTTATTGATTATTTTCTGACGCTGGCAAGAGCTTCTGAAAGCACCTCAAGATCGTTTTTCATAACAGAAAGATATGTGGTGCCGTTGTTGATATTCTCCTGAGTTACTGACTGCATGGAATCAAGTGTGAGTATTTTCTGGTCGGCGGTTTTGGTATTGTCCCGGATGGTGTTTGCCACAGAGCCGTCAGAGCCTTCGGTCTTTATTATGGCGCCGAGTTTCAGCTCGTCAACCTTGCCGGAAAGGAAAACTATGGTCTCAAAGCTTGCTTCGGTTTCGGCAGAGCAGCCGGAGAAAGCTGCAAAGTATTTGATGCTGTAGTCATCGGTCATATAGCGGAAGGGGAAACGGTCGCCTACAACTATGGTGTCGGTGCTGCCCTTCTGAACGGCAGTCTTGAATTCGCCGTCAAGAGCGCTGAGCTGTTTTTTGTAATTTTCATTATTGGCTTTAAGGGAAGAAGCCTTGTCAGGCATTGCCTTTGAAAGAGCGTCTGTGATAGCGTCACAGCAGAGTGAAGCGTTCCTCAGAGACAGCCAAATATGTTCATCGTATTCGGGGTCCTCGTGGTCATGGTCGTCGTCCTCGTGGTCCTGCATACCCTCAACCGTTTCCTCGGCTTTGGCTGAGCTGCCGATCACATCCATGAGCTTGACCACCTTCATATCCTTGTTTGTGGACTGAGCGAGGGCGTCGGTGACCCACTTGTCGGATTCACCCCCGACATAAACGAACACATCGCAGTTTGCGACCAGCATGATGTCGTCTACAGACGGCTGATAACTGTGCAGGTCTACGCCGTTGCCGATGAGAAGTCTGAGGTCGATGTCTTTTCCGGTATCGCCTAAGATCTCCCTTGTCCAGTCGTATTCAGGGAAGATGGTGGTAACTACACGGATCTTTCCGTTCTTTGAGGTATCCTTTCCGCAGCCCGAAAAGCAGAGAACCGCGGCGGCAGCGCACAGCAGCAGCGCTATTATGCTTTTTATTTTCCTTTTCATTTTCATTTGCATATCCTTCTTTATACAAATTATTTGCTCCGAAATTGAAATCCGTTCTTAATTTTATCATCTATATATATCGTTGTCAAGACATTTGAAAATGATTTTCAATTTCTTTTTGAGTACAGCAGTTATATTAGACTTTCTCGGAAGTTTCCGAAAAAGTCTAATAAAATGCCGTTGAATATCAGGCGCAGAAAGAGAAAATTGATCTCCGATCCTGTCATGCCGGCACAAACTGTAACAAGTCTGACATTTTTGTAAAAAAAGTGTAATGCCAAGTTTAAAGGAAATTATGTCAAGGATACTTGACAATTCGCAAAGTATATGATACTATGTATTCACACAGAAAACAACAGGCATCTTCTTTCGGAGGTCTTTTCGGATGGATAAAAAAGAAATTCTTGAAAAGAACAAAAAAAAGAAACGCAATTCTCTTGATGAGAGAGAGCAGCGTGTGTACAGCTCATCCTTTGGCATGGGCGCTGTTGTGGTAGGTATTCTGTGTCTGGTGTTCAGCATTTACAAAGCGTTTCACCGTGAGACTTTCTATGAATTCGTGACGATAATAACGGCATATCTCTGCACCACGTTCCTGTATCAGTACAAGAACATCAGGAAGCCCATTTATCTTATAGCAGGGATAGGGACAGGGATTGCGGCTGTTTTTTGTGCCGTAATGTTCTTTTGGGTGCATGGGCTATGAATGATATCGTATTTCAGAACCGTCTGAGAGTTGCCCGGGCGGAAAAAAGGATCTCACAGGGCGATCTGGCTGAGATGGTGGGGGTTTCCCGCCAGACCATAAGCTCCATCGAAAACAATCAGTTCTGCCCCAGTGCAAGGCTGGCTCTGCTGATATGTATAGCTCTTGACAAGAAGTTTGAGGAGCTGTTCTTTTTTGAATGAGGGGCGTTTAATAAATTGATAACAAGTTATTGTAATACATCCTCCTATGACGTACTCCGACAGATGGGTCATATACTCCCCGCCCGTCTGTCGGCATGAACGTTGACAGCGGAAACATTGTTTATTACTTTACTTCATATACATTCCTCCTAAAAAGCATGAGATCCCTGAGCTTTCTCCAGGCTCAGGGATCTTGTGTTTTTATCAGACTTCCTCGGAAACTTACGAAGCACCGTCTTGCTTGTCTCTTTTGCGCCGGACTTTGCGGCTCTCCCTTGCATTACACAAAGTAGTGCGGCGGTCGAGATGCTTCGCCCAGCACAAAATATTCTGCGCAATACGGCACTTCTCCGGTTTCCGAGGAAGTCTATTCTTGTATGGCTTTCTTGAAACACTCCATTACATACATGGCTTCGTCATCGGTCATTTTTGAGTAGAGAGGCAGGGTTATCTCGTTTTTGTACATGTCATAGGCATTGGGGAAGTCGGCAATATTGTAGCCCATGCTCTTGTATGCCGTCATCATGGGCAGAGGCTTGTAGTGCACGTTGGTGGCAACACCCATCTCCGCCATGCGCCTGATGACCTCGTTGCGGTATTCCTCTTCCTGCCACATGAGCTTTACAAGGTAAAGGTGCCCGCTTGAAGCAAGCTTTTCCTTGTCGGAATAGTGCTGAAGCATGGACACGCTCTGGTCGGAAAGCTCACGGTTGTAGTATTCTATGAGCCGTCTTCTGCGCCTGAGCATTGCCGGGAATCTGTCGAGCTGGGCAATGCCTATGGCCGCCATGATGTCAGTCATGTTGCACTTGAAGAAAGGCCCTATTATGTCGTATTCCCAGCCGCCGGACTGTGTTTTTGAAAGAGCGTCCTTGGTCTGGCCGTGAAGAGTAAGAAGCATGAATTTCTTGTAAAGGTCGTCGCTGTCTATGTTCGGGTGCTTGCGCCATGTAACGGCTCCGCCCTCGCCGGTAGTGAGGTTTTTGACAGCGTGGAATGAGAAAGCGGTAAAATCTGCAAG
>JAFTCS010000286.1 GCA_017454565.1 Clostridia bacterium | reverse complement strand
GGTTCACCCCTTGCGGAGCGCAGAAGCAAAAAGTGTTTCGCTCTCTGCGGAGAGCGAGTCAAGGGGGGACTTTTGCGGAAAAGTCCCCCTTGACAATCCCCGAAAACGAACTTTTTCCGTTCTTAGTTTCACGGATTCAGGATAAAATAAGTGCTCTGACATTATGCAATAGGACTATGGTAATTGTCCTGCGGTAATTATTCCGCAGGTGGTTATATAAACAAAAAGGAGAGAAATACAATGGAAAACAAAAACGTAAACGAGCTTGATGTTATCGCTCTTACAAGAGAGCTTGGCAAGAAGATACAGCAGGAGGATGTCTTTATAAAGTATCAGCTTGCAAAGCAGAATGCCGACAACGACGCCGATCTCCAGAAGATCATTGCCGAGTTCGGCAAGAAGAGGGAAGAACTCAGCGAGGAATCCGGTCAGCCGGAGGACAAGAAGGATCAGAACAAGATCCAGCAGATCAGCCGTGAGATGCGCCGCTGCTACGGTGAGATCATGTCTAACCAGAGCATGATAAACTACAACGACGCAAAGGATAACTATGACGTGCTGATGAACCGTATCAGCGCAATTATCCAGAAGTCATTCGAGGGCGAGGATCCGGAGACTGCCGATTATTCCGCAAACTGCACCGGAAGCTGCGCTACCTGCGGCGGCTGCGGCTGATAACAAAACTACCGATATACAGGGGTGAGAAAAATGGCGGCAATGTCTCCGCTGATGCAGCAGTATCTCAGCGTAAAGGAAAAAAATAAGGATACCATAGTTTTTTTCAGAGTCGGGGATTTCTATGAGATGTTCTTTGACGATGCGAAGCTTGCTTCAAAGGAGCTTGAGCTGACTCTCACGGGAAAAGAATGCGGTCTGGAGGAACGCGCGCCTATGTGCGGCGTTCCCTTCCACAGCGCCGAGACATATATCGCAAGGCTTGTGGCAAAGGGCTATAAGGTGGGTATATGCGAGCAGACCGAGGATCCGTCAAAGGCTAAGGGGCTTGTAAAGCGTGAGATAATCAGGGTGGTCACACCCGGCACAGTCATGGAGGCTTCAATGCTCAACGACAGCGCCAATAATTTTATCTGCGCGGTGTTTACACAGAAGGAGCAGACCGGACTTGCTTTTTGCGATATCTCTACGGGAGAACTTTATGCCACATTGCTGGAGGGTGACGCTCAGGAGAGCGAGATAAAAAACGAACTGCTGCGCTTCAAGCCTTCGGAGCTGCTTATCGGCGGCGATGCGGTTCGTTTCAGGTCGCTGGCTTCTTTTATAAAGGATAAGCTCACGGCGTCTGTCAGCATGCTGGATGATGAGGATTTTTCATTTGCGGATGCGGAAAGTACAATACTTTCACAGTTCGGCAAGAAAAGTCTTTCCGAGCTTGACCTTGAGGAAAAAAATCAGACGGTATCCGCTTTAGGCGCACTGCTTTCATATCTGCACCGTACACAGATAAACGGCCTTGAGCGCATCAGCAGGATCGACCTCTATAAAGAGGAACAGTTCGTGCATCTGGATTACAACACCAGAAGGAATCTGGAGCTTACCGAACCCCTTAACAGCAAGAATAAAAAAGCCTGTCTTCTGGCAGTGCTTGACAAAACAAAAACATCCATGGGCAAGAGGCTGCTCACCAGCTTTATAGAAAAACCGCTTGTGAGCATAGCCGCGATAATATCCCGGCAGAATGCCGTCACCGAGCTTTATGAGAACGTCATAATGCGCTCTGAGATCAGGGAGGCCGTGACAGGCATTACCGACATACAGCGTTCTGTTACAAGGGTGGTCTACGGTACCGCAAACGCAAGGGAACTGCGGTCTATGTGTCAGGCGCTCACCCGCCTGCCTATGGTCAGAAAAGCCGTGAGCGAAGCTTCCTGCGGCATGCTGCGAGCTATTTATGATGATATCGACCCCATGGAGGATCTTTGCAGACTCATTGACGACGCCATAGTTGACGATCCGCCCTTTTCGGTGCGCGAGGGCGGCATGATAAAGGACGGCTACAGCAAGGAACTTGACGAGCTTCGCTATGATATGAACAACAGCTCTGAGGTCATGGCGGGCATAGAGGCAAGGGAACGTGAGCGCACAGGCATTTCAAAGCTGAAAATAGGCTATAACCGCGTGTTCGGCTATTACATAGAGGTGTCCAATTCTTTCAAGTCGCAGGTCCCGGAGGATTACATCCGCAAGCAGACCCTTGTAGGCGGAGAGCGTTTCATCACGCAGGAGCTGAAGGTGCTTGAACAGCGCATACTCGGCGCCAAGGACAGGAGCTGTGAGCTGGAATATGCTATCCTTGAGGACGTCCGCGCGAAAATAGCGGAGGCTCTCGACAGGATAAGCCGTACCGCTTCGGCTGTGGCTCTGCTGGATGTTATTGCCTGTCTGGCTCAGGTCGCATTCGACAAAAACTATATCTGTCCGACCATAACCGACACCGGAGTGATAAAGCTTACCGACAGCCGCCATCCCGTGGTGGAGAGCATGCTTGATTATCAGAGCTTTGTGCCGAACGACGTTATGCTTGACAACGGAGACGACCGTGTGGCGATTATTACCGGCCCTAATATGGCGGGCAAGTCTACATATATGCGTCAGGTAGCGCTTATCGTGCTTATGGCGCAGATCGGCTCCTACGTTCCCGCAAAGCAGGCGACGATTTCGGTGGTGGACAGCATATTTACCAGGATAGGCGCTTCCGATGACCTTTCCACAGGACAGTCTACCTTTATGGTAGAGATGAACGAGGTCGCGTATATTCTTGCAAACGCCACAAAGAACAGCCTGCTCATTCTTGACGAGATAGGCAGGGGAACATCCACCTTTGACGGTATGAGCATTGCCAAGGCCGTGCTTGAATATGTGGCCGACAAGAAAACTCTTGGTGCAAAGACACTTTTTGCGACCCATTATCACGAGTTGACTTCTCTTGAAAGCAGCGTGAAGGGCGTAAAGAATTACAACATTGCTGCCGTAAAGCGCGGTGACGATATAACCTTCCTGAGAAGGATACTTCCGGGCGCCGCAGACGAAAGCTACGGTGTAGAGGTGGCAAAGCTTGCAGGTCTGCCGGAATGCGTTATAGAACGGGCAAAGAAGATACTTGCGGAGCTTGAAAATACCAATCCGAAGCCTAAAAAGCGTCAGGCCAGACCGAAAGAGGAACAGCAGCTCACCCTTGTTCCGGAGCAGACCGAGGTGGAAAAGCGCCTTTCGTCAATAGATATAAATAAGCTGACTCCCATGGAGTCGATGAACATACTCTTTGAGCTTATCAAGCTTGCAAAGAAGTAGGGTCACAAATAAAGAATAGTTATAGTAGACGACAAAAATATTCTTACTTAGAGTGATATCCGAAGGGGTGTGGGGGCGACCGGAAAGCCCCCACAATCAGCTGATGATTTATCAAAGTATAAATAGTAATGTCGTTTACCATAAATGTTGAGGGCAGAGAGTTAAGGTCACAACCCTGCTCTCGGCAGTGTGATGAATATGTGAGCGGTTTTCAGATGTGCTCATTGAAAGAGAGGTGTATCATACTTGCCTGTAATAAATGTTTTATCAAAGCAGGTCGCTGAGCTGATAGCTGCGGGCGAGGTCATTGAAAGACCGGCTTCGGTCATAAAGGAGCTTGTGGAAAATTCAATAGATGCAGGCGCGCGTTCCATCATCGTGGAGATAAAGAACGGCGGAGTCACTTTCATGCGTGTCACCGATGACGGAAGCGGTATTGAGCATGACGACGTCAGGAACGCTTTCCTGCGGCATGCGACAAGCAAGATAGCCGTATCGGATGATCTGGACAGCATTGCCACTCTGGGCTTTCGCGGCGAGGCTCTGGCGTCTATATGCGCGGTGTCCCGTGTTGAGCTGATAACACGAAGCTCCAAAGAGGAAACGGGCACCGTTTATAAGCTTGAGGGCGGCGAAGAAACTCTTTTTTCCGAGACAGGCTGCGCGCAGGGTACTACCTTTGTGGTGCGCGACCTTTTCTACAATGTTCCCGCAAGGATGAAGTTTCTCAAAAAGGACGCTGCCGAATCTAACACGGTGTCTACCCTTCTGGACAGAATGGCGCTTTCTCATCCGGAGATCGGCTTTACTTTCATACGCGACGGCAGGCAGGTCATGAAGACCTCCGGCAACGGAGATCTGAAAACGACAGTGTTTCAGGTGTTCGGCAAGCAGTTCTTTGACGGGCTTATACCGGTTTCATACGAGTTTCAGGGAATTACCCTCAGCGGCTTCATAAGCGACCCGGTAAGCTCCAACAGGGCAAACCGGAATATGCAGATATTTTTCGTCAACGGACGGTATGTGCGCACCAAGACAGGCGCGGCGGCGCTCGATCAGGCATACAAGGGCTTTATCATGGTGGGAAAATATCCTGCCTGTGTGCTTGAAATGAAAATGAACTGCTCAACTCTCGATGTCAACGTTCACCCGGCAAAGCTTGAAATACGCTTTACCAATGAACGTCCTGTATACGACTGCATTTATCATGGCGTGAGGACGGCGCTTTCAGAGTATGACACCCGCAATAATTCTCCGGCGAAAACGGACAGGATACTTACAGACCCGTCCATTTTAGGGAAAAGAGCCGACAGGGGTTCGCAGCTCAGCTTTGTTTACGGACGTGCCGCAGCAGGCGCAGATCAGGAACCGGAGGTGTTTTCTCCGCCGGCCGCAAACTTTTCTGCGGATGTGCTGAATGACAGTTCAAATCTTGCGGGCAGCTGGTATCGTGGTCGTTCCCGGGCAGTGAGAAGCTTTGATATCGCCGGTCTGACCGCCCCGGCAAAGGAAAAGCCGGCTCAGGATTTCTACGCTCCGGACGCAAAGCTTTCCCGTCAGGAAAACGAAAGCGCGGCCGAGCCGGACAGCATGGCCGGACTCATCAAAGATACAGGTATGAATTCAGCCGCACCTGTAAATAATAAAGACGGCGAAAATGAACCGGCAGCGGAAGAACTTACCGAACAGCCCGCGTGTGATACCGCCGTTAATAATATTCCGGAGGAAACAGCGCATGAAGCCGAGGCCGGAGCTACGGAATATCTACCGCAGGACACAGAAAACAGCGCTGCTGAGCAGACTGCCGGAGAGCCTGTCGGCATAACCGAAAACGAAAACATGCAGCACAGTCTCAGATATGTGGGCGAGGCTTTTTCGACATATATAATAATCGAGTATGACGAGGACAGACTGATGTTCATTGACAAGCATGCCGCCCACGAAAGACTCATTTACGAACGCCTGAAGCGCAGTCATAAAGAGACCTCGGCGCAGCTTCTTTTGGAGCCTGTGATAATCACCCTTGATAAGGCGGAGATGCAGAGCGTTATCGAGAACAGGGAGCTGCTGATGGACGCTGGCTTTGAGGTGGAGGAATTCGGCTCAGGTACGGTGCTGCTGAGAAGTGTGCCTGCTCTGCTGGAAAAATTAGAGATAACCGAAGCCTTTCTGGAAATAGCCGATTATCTTGCAAAGCACAAAAAGCTGGTGCTGACCGAAAAGATGGAATGGATATATGCAAATACTGCATGCCGTGCGGCTATAAAAGCCGGAAACATCAGCAAGCCCGAAGAGCTTATGGAGCTTGTGCGCGAGCTGGAGAGCAACCCGGAGGTGCGCTATTGTCCTCACGGAAGACCCATCTATTTCTTCATGTC
>JAFTCS010000285.1 GCA_017454565.1 Clostridia bacterium | reverse complement strand
GTGCTCCGCAAGGGGTGAATGTCAAAACAGTCCAGTGGACTGTTTTGACAGAGGGGACGCCCTGCACAAGAGGGCGTCCCCTACTGACAGCACGGATAAAACTGTTCCCTGCCGAGAGGCGGGACGTTTAACTTTTGGAGCAAATAAACAAAATTTACAATTATTTTCGTGAGGTTGCCCTGATAATAAGTTCTTACTGAGATTCACTGATACTGCTTTGACGGTATCTGGGCGGCAGGCACAGGCTTGCCGCTTTTTTACGGCATGTAAGAGAAAAAATATCACTCATTGCGGTTGATAAAATTCCGGGAATATGTTATGATATAAAATACGGCATTTAAAAGCCGTATAATAGCCAAAACAGGAGGGATATCTCTTGCCTGAAAGGAATATGACCGAGCTTCTGCCAGGCGAGCAGGAGGATTACATAAACCGTCTTGGGGATGTTCTGCTGTACCGCTACGGTACGGAGCATCCGAAAGCCTTCATACATACCTACGGATGTCAGCAGAATGTGGCGGACAGCGAAAAGCTCAAGGGCATGCTTGAAAAGGCCGGCTGTGAGCTGACCGAGGACAAGGAAAGCGCTGATATCATCATTTTCAACACCTGCGCGGTGCGTGAACACGCAGAGGACAGGGTTTTCGGAAATGTGGGCGCTCTGAAAGCTCTCAAACGCCGCAGACCGTCGCTGCTCATTGCACTTTGCGGCTGTATGATGGAGCAGGAGCACATAGCCGAAAAGATCTACAAGAGCTTTCCTTATGTGGGGCTTGTGTTCGGCACACATGTTATACACAGGTTCCCGGAACTGCTGTATAATGCCCTGACCACAGGAAAAAGGCGCATTGAAAGAGGCAGCGACGACGGTAAGATATACGAAGGCATACCCATCCACAGGGACGGCAGCTTCAAAGGCTGGCTGCCCGTTATGTACGGATGCGACAATTTCTGTACCTACTGCATAGTGCCGTACGTTCGCGGCCGTGAAAGGAGCAGGCGTCCGGAAACCGTCATAGAGGAAGCACGCAGCATGATAAACGGGGGCTACAGGGAGATCACCCTTTTGGGACAGAATGTGAACTCCTACGGCAAGGGGCTTGACAGCAGTGTGCGTTTTCCGCAGCTCTTGAAAAGTGTTGCCGATATAGAGGGCGACTTCTGGCTGAGCTTTATGACTTCACATCCGAAGGATGCTTCAAAAGAGCTTATTGACGTTATCGCGGATAACCCGAAGATATCGCCGCATCTGCACCTGCCGTTCCAGAGCGGCAGCGACAGGATACTGAAGCTTATGAACCGCCATTATGACGTGGAGAAATATCTTGACATAGTGAACTACGCAAAGAGCCGCATAAAGGGGCTTGAGCTTACCAGTGATGTGATAGTCGGTTTTCCGGGCGAGACTGAGGAGGATTTTCAGGGTACGCTTGACCTTATCGCAAAAGTGGAGTTTACCTCACTTTTTACCTTTATATATTCGCCGAGGGTCGGTACTCCGGCGGCAAAGCTTGAGGACCCTTACACCCATGAGCAGAAGGCTGAACGTATGGGCAGACTGCTGAAGCTTCAGGAGCAGATATCAGCAAAGCGCACAGCCGCAATGGTCGGCAGCAGAATGCGTGTGCTCATTGAGGAGCAGGCAGGAGAAGGAATACTGAACGCCCGTACACACGGCGGAGTTGTGGTGGAGGTACCGGGAGATGCCTCAATAATAGGAACCTTTGCCGAGGCGGAAATTACAGAAGCGCGCAACTTCATACTCAGAGGAAAGCTTATATAAATAAACCTGAATCCGTGAAACTCAAATAGAATAAATGGCTGAAAGCAAGATAAACAGAGCTTTACAAGCCAAATGTTTCATACCTTGTTTTTCACCCAATGGGTGCATTTGCGCCGCCTCTCGGCGGCGGGGTAGTTTTAAGC
>JAFTCS010000284.1 GCA_017454565.1 Clostridia bacterium | reverse complement strand
GTTGAGACGCAGAAGTAAGAAAACACACTCATAACAGTTTTGCTCCAGCTTTTTCAAAAGCTGGCAGGTGTCCAAAGGGCAGCGCCCTTTGGTCGCTCTCCGCAGAGAGCGAAACACTCTATCCCCCAGCCGGGCAGCCGGCAGAGTAAGAAAAGCAAAAGGTTGTGAGAATAAAATTGGAAAAAAGATTAAAGCTGTACGGATTCAATAATCTGACCAAGACTCTGAGCTTCAACATCTATGATGTATGCTATGCAAAAACAGAGCGTGAGCAGAAGGATTACATCGCTTACATCGACGAGCAGTACAACTCTGAGCGTCTTACAAATATTCTTTGTCAGGTCACGGAAATGATAGGCGCTTCGGTGCTGAATATCTCAAAGCAGGACTACGACCCGCAGGGCGCAAGCGTGACTCTGCTCATATCCGAAAAGGGTCTGCCTGAGAAAATAGACGAGTCGTGCAACTGCGGAAAGTTTGCCACCGGCTATGCAAGAGAGACGATCGCCGCCCATCTTGACAAGAGCCATGTTACAGTGCACACCTATCCGGAGTACCATCCCGACAATGCTATCGCTACTTTCCGTGTGGATATCGACGTTTCCACATGCGGCACTATCTCCCCTCTGAACACGCTGGATTTTCTTATCGACAGCTTTGATTCCGATATCATAACCATTGATTACAGGGTGCGCGGCTTCACAAGGGACACCAGCGGCAAAAAGCTCTTTATCGACCACAAGATAACCTCTATTCAGGATTATATCAAGGACGAGACCCTGAAAAGATACGATACCGTGGACATAAACGTGTATCAGGCGAATATATTCCACACACAGCTTCTTATAAAGGAGCTTGAACTTCAGAACTACCTCTTCAAAACCGACGTTTATGAGATACCGCCTAAGGAAAGACTCGCTATTTCAAACAGTCTCAGACGTGAAATGATCGAGATATTCAGCGGCTCAAACGTTTTCGACCTATGATCTTTACGGGAGAATGCGAAAATGAAGCTTGACCAGACAAAAGCCCCCCTGTTTGAGGCGCTGAAGCAATACAGGGAAAACAGAATAGTATCCTTTGACGTGCCTGGTCACAAGCAGGGCAAAGGCAATCCGGAGCTGACCGAATTTTTAGGAAAGCAGTGCATGAGCGTGGATGTGAATTCCATGAAGCCGCTTGACAATCTGTGTCATCCGGTGAGCGTCATAAAAGAAGCCGAGGAGCTGATGGCTGACGCTTTCGGAGCGGAGCATGCTTTCTTCATGGTAGGCGGCACTTCAAGCTCGGTACAGGCTATGGTCATGAGCGTATGCAAGCGCGGCGACAAGATCATCATGCCAAGGAACGTGCACCGCAGCAGCATCAACGCTCTCATAGTATGCGGCGCTGTGCCCGTTTACGTCAATCCGGGAGTGAACAAACGGCTGGGCATCCCGCTGGGCATGTCGGTGGAGTCCGTGAAAAATGCTATAAGGCTTCATCCGGACGCTAAGGCTATCATCGTAAACAATCCGACATATTACGGCGTGTGCTCTAACCTCAGAGAGATAGTCAGGATCGCTCACGAAGCCGGCATGAAGGTACTTGTTGACGAGGCTCACGGCACACATTTCTATTTCGGGGATTACATGCCGCTTTCCGCCATGAGCGTGGGCGCCGACATGGCCGCCGTAAGCATGCACAAAACCGGCGGCTCACTTACCCAAAGTTCAGCTCTGCTTTTAGGCAAGGGCATTTCAGAGGGCTATGTGAGGCAGATCATAAACCTCACACAGACCACAAGTGCCTCTTACCTGCTGCTTTCCTCTCTGGATATTTCGAGGAAAAATCTTGCGCTGAACGGAAAAAGGATTTTTGAGCATGTTACAGAGCTTGCATCCTACGGCATCAGGGAGATCAACAAGTTAGGCGGATTGTACGCCTTCTCCCGTGAGCTGATAAACGGCGACACCATTTTTGATTTCGACCCAACTAAAATATCCGTCCATACAAGGGATATCGGCCTTGCGGGAATCGAAGTGTACGACATTCTCCGCGACCGCTATGACATTCAGATAGAATTCGGTGATATCGGCAATATTCTTGCCATTGTTTCAGTCGGAGACAAGATACTCAAGATCGAACGTCTCATCTCGGCGCTTTACGAGGTAAAGCGTCTGTACAGCAAAGACCCCTCCGGTATGCTTGACCACGAATATATTGAGCCTGTGGTCATGTGTTCGCCCCAGGACGCTTTCTACGCAAACAAAAAGCAGATACCGCTGAGGGAAACCCTCGGCAAGATCTGCGCGGAGTTCGTTATGTGCTATCCTCCGGGAATACCGATACTCGCACCCGGTGAGCTTATCACAATGGACGCTATTGAGTACATAACCTACGCCAAAGCCAAGGGCTGCAATCTGACAGGCGCCGAGGACATAAACACCGATAAGATCAACATTATGATATAAAGTTAAAACCTGAATCCGTGAAACTCAAATAGAATAAATGGCTGAAAGCAAGATAAACAGAGCTTTACAAGCCAAATGTTTCATACCTTGTTTTTCACCCAATGGGTGCATTTGCGCCGCCTCTCGGCGGCGGGGTAGTTTTAAGC
>JAFTCS010000283.1 GCA_017454565.1 Clostridia bacterium | reverse complement strand
TAAGAATAGCGTTCTTTGAATCATATTCGCCGGTAAGCAGGGTCTGGAGTTTCTGCTTGTCAAGCTCGTTCTTTACCTTGTCAAACTCCTGCTGGGCTTCGTCAAGCAGAGACAGATCCTCTTCCTCGTTTGCAAGCTCGATAAGCGCAAGAGTATCGTCATAAGCGGCAACCAGAGCATCGTATGCTCCAACCTTATTTTTAAGAGCACCTGTTTTCTGGAGGACTTTCTGCGAATTTTCCACGTCATCCCAGAAACCGGGCTGTGCGGCTCTCTGTTCAAGCTGCTCTATCTCCATTTTCATTTTGTCAAGTCCAAGAGCATTGGAAAGCTCTTTGATGTCAGGCTCCATGGCTGTAAGCTGCAGTCTCAGCTCTTCAAATTGTAACATAATAACTCACCGTTTCCTATTTCAAAGTAGAGTAGTCCTGTGCGGTATTGCCTTAAACTAACTTATCTATTATAAGATACAAACGAAGCTTTGTAAAGGGGTTAAGAAAATTATTTCCGAGGTTTCTCCTGACTGATCGCATACTCATTCGATATTGTGCAGCAGGTTGCGGCAGAGCAGGAAGATCATCAGCGAAACAAAAATATTCCAGACAGTAACGGGCAGGCACAGTATCGTCGCTGCAATCGATGTCAGCTCCGCACCGATATTTGAAAGTAAAAAAATGCCTCCCACTATGCCGGGAATCATCAGCATTACGATTATACCCATATAGAACGTGATGAATATTCCCCTGTTTCCGCTTATACCCACGATACGCTGGGCAAGTATGTTTGACGAAATATAGATGCACCCAAAGCTGCCGTAGACTATCGCACAGGAAAGCGCATCAAGAAAATTTCCCCCCGCAATGAAAAACAGTATCATAAATGAAATGAGCCCGTCAATGAAGGGCTTGATAATACTGGTCGCACCCGCCATTATCAGTTTTTTTACAGGGTCATCCGGAATGAGGAAAATGTAAGGCTTATTCAGTTCCTTCACCCAGTCACCGGCTGCGCTGAAAAAAAACTGGATATAAGCGCATATAACTGCTGCGGCAATGTATATCACAGTTGCCTTGTCCTGTGAGCCGAAAAAGCTTTTCATTCCAAAGCCTATCAGCGCCGAAACGCCGATCAGTACAATGGTGTTGATATTGAAAAACATAAGCCTCGAACGGCGTGAGCCTTCGCGCAGGTGCTTGAAAAAAATCGCAGAAGCGCCTTCGCCGTGAGTAATGCCCGTCTTGCGAACCTTTATCAGGCCTGAACCGGGAAGCATCTTGTCGCTTACCGTACCCGAACGTATGTTTTCTATGAATTCATAGTAGCTCTCGGCATTTTGCAGGACGTCCTCATAATAATCCAGTTTTGTAAACCTGAACGCAAGCAGCGCAAGAACGCAGCTCAGCAGCAGGAGAATTGCATATATCAGCACTTTCAGCAAGCTGCCGTTTATCAATCCAAAAACGACCCCATGCACCCAGCCAATGAACGGTGCATACTCAAGATACTCCTCAGTGATTGCAGTGTAAAGATTTTCCAGAGTCATGCCGTTCCGGAACATGCAGGCTATAACCGAACCAAGCGCGTAAAGTGCCAGCGCATAGACAAAATACCTGAAATAATTTGTAAGCACAGGATGTGCGCTGCACATGCAGAAAATAAGCAGCGTCACTATCTGTACCATGAACAGCATGAGTGCGATGCCGGCTACAAGTATCAGCGCATTTCCCAGTGAAATGTCAAACATTTTTATAGCCATACTGCCGTAGGCGGCAAAGCAGACCACTAAAAAAAGTGACGCAGCAAGCTGCTTGCCTATGCCGTAGACCAGAATTTTTTTAGGAGATACGGGCGCCACAAAGAGGTTGTTCACGTCGCCCATGGTAAAAAAGCTGGAGCCTGTGCTCAGTCCCTTGAGCATGATGGGAATACTTATAAGATACAGCAGTGCCATAAAAGCTCCGCTGAGTATCCTCATGTCAAGCCTGTCACTGACATCGACCTCCATAGTGAAACCGCGTATAACAGCGTAGATAAGACTTGCTGCAACAAGACCGTACACCAACAATTTCAGCGGGTGCACGAAAGCGTCACGGACACCGTTTTTTACATTTTTGCGGAGCATATACATTATTGCCTTCACACAGCCGCCTCCTCTTCGGGAATTATTTTTCCTCACGGTTCTTTTCGGTTATCCGGAAGAAAAGCTCCTCTAAGTTTTCACCGCTCTTTTCCACAGCCTTCCTCTCACGCTCGGCTTCAATGCGGCCGCGCATCATTATCAGCAGCCTGTCCCAGAATTCTTCAACACTGTCAAGCATGTGTGTGCTTATGATGATGGTCACGCCCTTTTCTTTCAGCTCGTTGAGCATCGCCTTGAGTTCCTTTATAGCATGCGGGTCAAGACCTACAAACGGTTCATCGAAAAGCACCGCCCTGGGTTCTATCAGCAGTGCGCAGCATATACTTATCTTCTGCTGCATACCCTTTGAAAGCTCCTTGCCCATCTTGTCTTTTTTGTCGTGAAGCTCCATGCGCCTTACAAGCATTTCTGCTCTTTCCTGCCAGTTTTCCAGCCTGTATGCTCTGGCAATGAATTCCATGTGCTCCCACACTGTCAGCAGCTCAAATGGCGCGGGGATCTCCGGAACATAGCCAAGGATGCGCTTTGCCTCCATGCTCTTGTTGCTGTAGGAGCATATCTCTATTTCGCCGCTGAACCTGAGCAGACCTGCAATGCACTTTATGGCGGTGGATTTTCCCGCCCCGTTAGGCCCGGCAAGCACAGCTATCTCTCCGTCCCTTACCATAAACGACATGTTGTCGTTTGCCACAAAACGGTTGTATTTTTTTGTAAGATGAGAAACGTTTATCATCCGGGTGTCCTCCCGTTAAAGTTTTTCAGACTGACACTATGCTTGCTGAGGAAGTAACTACGGCGGTCACGTTGAACACAGTGTGATCCTTTATTTTTGAGGACACCTCATTGAAAACAAAGGACGTCTTGCCTGCAGCCGTCTCCATAACTTCCATTTTCGGAGTTTCACCGTCAAAATAGTAGGTTATACTCATGCCGTCAGAGAGCGACTCCTCTTCCCCATCGTTCATGCTGTATTTTTCATAATAAAGCTTCTGCTTCTTGTCTGTACCTTCTATGGATACTTCCTTTTCACCTGTCTCTTTAAGCTGCAGATTCTCGGTTATGCCAAGATACAGCTCGGTTGTGTATGAAGCTGTGAAGGATGACACTTCATCATTAAACACCTGCTGTGTACAGGTATCAGTCTCCTCGTTTATATTATAGGAAAAGCCGTCCTTGATAACAATGTGTACCGTTTCGCCCTGAGAAGGCTTCATGTGCAGCATGGCGGCATTATTTTTGTTGTCGGCTGCGACCTGCAGAGCGTATTTGCTTACCGTTTCGGGTGAAGACGAGCTGACCACAGAGATATTTGTTGATATGTAGTATTCATCCTGCGAGTAAAACTCGCCGAAGCATTTATTAAGTCTGGTTTCCTGTTCCGGCTCACTGCTCTGCTGCGAAACATCTCCGGATACAGCCGAAGATGTACCGGAGCTTTCTTCATTGCCCGAAGCGCAGCCCGCAGAAAAAAGGACGATCGAAACCGTAAGAAGTATCAAAATGAACCTTTTCATAAGCCCTCCTGTTTATGTAACTGATATTCGTAAAAAGCATGACCATTCAGGAAATGCCTATAATATTCCATTTAAATAAATTTTATCACGATAATTTCAATGAGTCAATAGTGATAATCAGACGTCAGATACTGTTTTTCAAAAATCAGGTATGCATCGGCTGTTATTCCTTATCAGGAACGTTCATAATATGTACGGATATATAATCCCGAAGAAGCAATACCATTTCTTATAATTATTTCCAGAAATATTCCAAAAATTGCCAAAATAGTCACGGAAATCAATTTTCAAAAATTATCAACAGCGAAATGGTTATTTTGACGAGCAGTGCAACAAAAAATCGTTCCAATAGTGCCAATTTTGTGACAGAAATTATTTGTTTGTATTAAGAATGACACAATTTTAATTTTCTT
>JAFTCS010000282.1 GCA_017454565.1 Clostridia bacterium | reverse complement strand
CGTAGACAGTCGGCAGGAGAGATCCGTAAGTCCCACCGAGGTATAAATTCTATCTGAATTTTATGGCTCTTTGCGTCTACGGCAAAGAGCCTTTATTTATTAAAGGCAAAATTCACATCAGGAGGTGAAAAATTTATGCCAAACGCACAGGTTTTAGCAGAAAAGCAGGCACAGGTCGCCGAGACAGTCGAAATGATAAAAGCAGCGCAGACAGGAGTCCTTGTTGACTACAGAGGTCTTAACGTATCAGAGGATACAGATCTCCGTAACAAGCTTCGTGAGGCGGGCGTCAAGTATTTTGTTATCAAGAACAAGATCTTAAAGCGCGCGGTAGACGAGATAGGCATGGACGGTCTTGACGAGGTTTTACACGGACCGACAGCTCTTGCTATCTCATCAGTGGATGCGGTAGCGCCGGCAAAGGTACTTGCTGAGTTTGCTAAGAAAAATGAGAAGCTCGAATTAAAGGGCGGTTTCACGGACGGCACAGTCATGAGTCTTGATGAACTCAAGAAGCTCGCGGCTACACCGAACTTCGAGACATTGATAGCAAAGATCATGGGCAGCTTGCAGTCACCGATCAGCGGCTTGGTAAGGTTGCTTGATACGATCGCAAACGGCGGCGAGGAAATTGCCGATCTTATAGCTAAGAAGGCGGGAGACGCACCGGCAGCAGAGGAAGCACCGGCGGCAGAAGCACCGGCGGCTGAGGAAGCTCCGGCAGAGGAAGAGGCACCGGCAGAGGAAGCGCCGGCAGCCGAATAATTAAAAATAAAAATTACTTTTAACAGGAGGATCATAAAATGGCAGATTTAAATGCAATTCTTGATTCGATCAAGGAACTTAAGTTGCTCGAAGTAGCAGAGCTCGTAAAGATGATGGAAGAGGAGTTCGGCGTTAGCGCAGCAGCTCCGGTAATGGTAGCTGGCGCAGCAGGCGACGGCGCTGCAGCAGCAGAGGAGAAGACAGAATTTGATGTATTCCTCGCAGAGGTAGGCGCATCAAAGATGAACGTAATTAAGATCGTTAAGAACATCACAGGTCTTGGTCTTAAGGAAGCAAAGGCTCTTGTAGACGGCGCACCGGGTATGGTCAAGGAAGCTGTTCCGACTGAGGAAGCTCAGAAGATGAAGGCAGAGCTTGAGGAAGCCGGCGCAAAGATCGAATTGAAGTAATCATACTCATATCAAAAAGGCTTGCCGGTATGAGTTTTAGACGGGGTAATCGTTATGCTTTTGGATGTTTCACCTATAATCAAGATACAGGGCGCAAAAATAGAGCTTGATGAAGAGATCGGGCTTGATAGCGCGGAGTTTCTCGGTGAAAGCTATAGATTTAACGAACCCTTGAAAATAAAGGGCGAGATATATAATAACGGTCAGTCGCTCACTCTCAATGCCCGTGTTACGGGCAGGATAAAAACGGAGTGCGCGCGGTGTCTTGCGCCGACAGAGGCGGACGTGGAGCTTGATATACACGAGCTTCTTTCAAGAGCGGAGGATGCTGCGGCGGATGATGAGGATTTTATCCTCTTTGACGGACATGAGATAGAGCTTGACGGGATCGTTGCGGATAATTTCCTGATGAACACATCGGGGAAGTATCTGTGCCGCGAGGATTGCGCCGGACTGTGTCCGGTATGCGGCAAGAACCTCAATGAAGGCGAATGTGGCTGCGGCAATGACTATATCGACCCGCGCTGGCTTGCGCTTAAGGATATACTTGACCGCGAAAGCGGCGATGAGTAACTGAGTATTGATATTTTAATTGGAGGTGTAATCAATGGCAGTACCTAAGAATAAAGTTTCGAAAGCCAGAAGAGATAAGAGACGCGCTAACTGGAAGCTCGATGCACCGAATCTGGTGGAGTGCCCACAGTGCAAGGCTCTTAAGCTGCCTCACAGAGTTTGTCCGAACTGCGGACAGTACAAGGGTAAGGAAGTTATCAAGGTTGAGGATTGATTTCCGGCTTATCATTTTAAAGAATAAAAGCTCTCGCATGCGCGGGAGCTTTTTTAGTGGTTTTTTTAAATACAAATTTATCTCGGGACTGTTGCCCAGTCCGCGTCAAACTGCGCTATGCCCTTATCCGTTAACGGATGGTTGAGCATCTGCATGATGACCTTGTACGGAACTGTGGCTATATCGCAGCCGAGGCTTGCCGCCTGGATAACGTGGATCGGGTTTCTTACCGATGCCGCGATGATCTCGGTATCTATAGCCGGGTCGGCGTCAAATACGCTTACGATCTCCGCGATAAGGTTCATGCCGTCGGTGCCTATATCGTCAAGTCTGCCGAGGAAGGGGCTTACATATGTAGCGCCCGCCTTTGCCGCCAAGAGTGCCTGCGCTGCCGAGAAGATGAGCGTGACATTTGTCTTTATGCCGAGCGCGGTCAGCTTCTTGCAGGCGATAAGACCTTCTTTATTGAACGGTATCTTGATGATGATGTTCTTATGGAGCGCCGCCAAAGGCTTTGCCTGCTCCACCATCTCGTCCGGGTCCTTTGCCGTGACCTCTGCGCTTATCGGTCCGTCAACGATGGTCGTGATCTCTTTAACAACGTCCTCAAATTTTCTGCCCGATTTCGCTATAAGCGACGGGTTTGTGGTTACACCGCAGATAACACCCATTTCATTGACTTCTCTTATCTCGTCAACAATGGCCGTATCAAGAAATAATTTCATTGGTTTGTCCTCCCGAATAATAATTGAAGCCTTGCTTCACGCCGATTATTATAAATGCAAAGCTATGATAAGTCAAGCGTTTTTGCCAAAATATAAAAATTTTATTGACATGCACAAAAAAGTGTTATATAATAGTCTGCGAATTTTGAAAAATAACGGAGGAATACAAATGTCTACAAACGTATGTATTATGATCTCCATATGCGCGTATCTCCTGCTGGTCTTGGGTATCGGCGTATGGTTTTCAAACAAGAACAAAACAACCGATGATTTCTACCTCGGCGGCAGAAAGCTCGGTCCGTTCGTTACCGCGATGAGCGCGGAGGCGTCGGATATGTCGAGCTATCTCCTTATGGGCGTGCCGGGCGTTGCATTTTTAACGGGTATCGCGGACGCGTCCTGGACGGCGATAGGTCTTTCGATCGGTACATATCTCAACTGGCTGTTCGTTGCAAAAAAGCTCAGACGCTATTCGAGCCATATCGGCGCGAACACGATACCGGCGTATTTTTCGGAGCGGTTCAAGGACAAGTCAAGACTTCTGAGCGTTATGGCGGCTATCGTCATAATCAGATTCTTCATCCCGTATACCGCGTCCGGCTTTGCGGCGTGCGGTAAGCTGTTCAACTCGCTTTTCGGCGTTGACTATGTTATGGCAATGGTGATCTGCGCGGCGGTAATCATTCTCTATACCATGCTCGGCGGATTTATGGCGGCAAGTACGTCCGACTTTATCCAGAGCATAGTTATGACAATAGCGCTTGTTATCGTACTCGGCTACGGCATAGTTCATGCCGGCGGATTTGCAAACGTCATAGACAACGCAAAGTCAATACCGGGCTATTTCAGCTTCACACAGACACATGTTGACGGCGCGGCAAAGCCGTACACTCTCTTTACCATATGCTCGACCATGGCATGGGGACTCGGCTATTTCGGTATGCCGCACATCCTTTTGAGATTTATGGCGATAGAGGATACAAAGAAGCTCACGCTTTCAAGACGTGTAGCGTCGGTATGGGTTGTTATCTCGCTCGGCGTTGCGGTGCTTATCGGTATTATCGGTAAGGCTATGGTCGATGCAGGCGCGATGGGCACGTTTGACGATTCGGAAAAAGTGCTTATAGAAATTTCAAAGCTCATAGCCCAGCACGGTATGCTTGCGGCTCTTGTTGCGGGCGTTATCCTTGCGGGTATACTCGCCGCGACTATGTCAACGGCGGACTCGCAGCTTCTGGCGGCGTCCTCGTCCGTTTCACAGAACATAGTTAAGGAAAAGCTTTTCCCGAAGATGGAGGAAAAGACAACGATGTTCATTGCAAGGCTTACGCTTGTAGCCATAGCGATAATAGCGGTATTCTTGGCGAGAAACCCGAACAGCAACGTGTTCAAGATAGTATCGTTCGCATGGGCGGGCTTCGGCGCGGCGTTCGGTCCGGCGATGATCTTCTCGCTGTTCTGGAAGCGCACCACCAAGTGGGGCGTGTTTGCCGGAATGGTATCGGGCGGCGCTGTGATATTCATATGGAAGTTCCTCG
>JAFTCS010000281.1 GCA_017454565.1 Clostridia bacterium | reverse complement strand
GTGCGGCTTTTTGGCAATTTTTTTCGCTAACTGCGTCAAAAGAACTTGCCATACGTCAGTATGCCTGCGTCCTTTTTCCTTGTTATCGAGAAAAAATATGCTCAAAAATCCGTACATTTCAGATACTAAACAGGCTCTAAAAGACCGATGGAATTGTAAGTTCCATCGGTCTTTTGTGTGTTTAAGTGCTAAATAAACGCGTGGATGAATTTGAATGATATCTTCCTGAAGAAATTTGTGCCTGCGTACAGTTCGCCGGAGATGTTCGTTAGGCACTGCTGTACGAAATCACGGTCATCCGGAGGAATCTCGTGAGCCGAATAATTTGCCCGGAGCAGGATGTCCTGCAGGCGTTGGCAGTCCTCTGCGGAAAGTGAGTGTATAATCTCACTCAGCTTTTGCGGGAAGTCTTTTTCGGAGCCGTTCATGTCTTTCAGCAGCTTTGAATAGTGCAGCACCTTGATTATCCTGTCATAAAGGCGCTGACAGGTCATTTTCGGGAGAGCATTTATCAGCCTGCGCCGGCGGATAAGCAAAAATGTCGCAAATCCTGCCATAGCAATGAACGGAAGCATGGTCAGCACCGTGAATAACCCGAAGGACGTGCCGCCGGCAATGCCTGTGTCGTCATCATCGGTGGTATTGTTATTGGTCTCGCCGTTGAATTTCCAGCCGTAGCGGTCCATGATAAAGCGCATGACAGATTCGTTGTAGCCGGGAAATTCGGCATGCATGAAGCCGTCCGTACCTGGTGTGACCTCTACGGGCACCCAACTGTAATTGTCAAGATAGATCTCGACCCAGGCATGTGCGGATTTATCGGTGAGTGTGGCGGTGAAATAGCCTTTGGTGAAGCGGCTCGGCCGGAAGTCGGTGGGCTGAGCAACAAAGCCGGTGACGTATCTTGCGGGGATACCGTACATACGATACATAAGAGCGGCAGCGGATGCAAAGTGCACACAGTAGCCTTTGCCGTTTTCAAAAAGGAAATAATCAATGACATCCTTATTGTAGGGAGTGTTGCCGGGTGTAGTGGTATATACCGCTCGGTTTTGCAGGGTGACAAGGATGAATGTGGTGATAGTGTTCAGCTCGGTCAGAGGGTTATCATTGCAGAGCTGTTCAAGACGCGCAAATGTTTCGTTGGGGTAGTTTATATACTGGGAGTCAACGTAGTTCTGGTATTCATCCTGGATATAAGTGAAAATAGGATTTGCGTCGGTGAGATTTGTTTCCTTTATGTCGGTGGGAGAGAGAACGCTGTTGAAATATGCCCTGTAAGAGTATTCCGTTGAGGAGATCGACCTGCCGGGACTTAGCTTGGCATAGTACGGAACAAAAACTGTCTTTCTTGTGGCAGCGCTCAGACTGCCCAGCACAATGTTGGTGGCTTTTTCATTAAGGAGATAGCCTTTGGATTCTTCCTCACTCTGTACCTGAAGATATCTTGAACCGTCGATCTCAACGATTTTGTAGTAGTTATCATTGAGCATGGTGTCCTTTGCCATCATATAATGCAGCTCGGAAACAGGGTCGGAAAGATCCGAGTGGAGATAATAGTAGGCGTATGGCAAGGGGTCGCTCGTAGTCCTCACATATCGGTCAAGAGCGTACTGGAAAACATTCTCCATAAACGGCTCCATATAGGTATTGTTTCCGTAATCGTCTGAGAGGGAATACGCGCTGCTCCAGTTGCTGTCAGAGTAATCCTTGCCAACAAAGCCCTTGATGTAAAGGGTGTCCTGCGGTACTTTTTCGATGGTAACGCTAAGCTGTTCGGCTCCGGTCTGATACAGGTTGCCGCGGCTTATGTTGCCGCTGTTCAGGTCGCTGGTTTCACCGTCGCCCATAAGCCTTGCAACGGCCTCTTTGATAAGGCTGTCGGTGCGGTAGGCGAGGTTGAAAAGCTCATTTTCAGCGGTGCTCTCGATAACAAAAGCCGGGATGACCGATATTCCCACAATAACAAGCACCAGAAGCATACTCAGCAGGTTTATATGCGAACGGCCGGGCATTTTCATCTGATTTTTCAGGCTGCGTTTGTCGGTCATGTTTATTACGGCAAAGCCTGTCTCAAACACCACCAGCATTATCATGTTGATTATGCTCATGGTGTGGCCGAAAATCGGCACCAGTATCATAAGAACCAGACCGACCGCAAACATCAGCGCATGGCTGCGCATTACAAATTCAAGACTGAACAGGAAGAATGTGAGCAGCACCAAAGCCGTCAGCAGAAATGCAGGCTCTAAGGGCAGTCCGTTCAGAGGATAGTTATGTTGAAGCAGATACTTTACCCTTGACGCTACCGAATAGGCCTGAGGTATCATTATAAGCCCCGAACCTATGGTAACAATGCCCGTAACATACAGAAAAGCCTTGCTCTGATAGGTGTACAGGTACCAGAAAAGCATGGTAAGTACAGAAACGGCGCCGAAAATCAGGAAGTAATACTGTACGCTCAGCCCAAGAAGATCGCCTATGCTGAGGACGATACCCACAATGCCAAGCATGTATACAACGGGCAGCAGCGGAGAACGGTCTATCATACGGCGTTCGTGCTCTTCGCTGCGGCGTTCCTTTTTGCTTTTGTAGGTTTTCATGGTGCTGACGATTATTTTCTTTTGTTTGTTATTTTTCTGTGCTTTATTTTTTATGACTCATCACCTGCCTTAGAAGTGAAAAAATTCTATAAAACAGACAAAAACGGGTGCAGGGACTGTGTCCCTGCCGAGGTCAAGGGGTGCGGGTCTCCGGTGGAGACTTCTCATCCAACGGCTGAGAAGCACCGACCGAGCCGACAGGTGAGACTTGAGAAGCCCTTGTGGGGTGTCGGGGCAAAGTCCTGACATCAACGGCAGCGAAAGTGCCGTCTTTGCGTTAAAGTCTGAAAGTGAGAGCAGACAGCTCGGCTTCGGTTTTTTCCTTGTGGAACTGATATACCGGGCTGCCTGAGAATATCCATTCGAGCTTAGCTGTAATAAGCATTTTGCCTAGGGTGTGAAGATCAGTGCTGCCGAAAAGCTCATCCTTTTTGCATGTCTTGTCGGCTAAGTAGAGCTTTGCAAGCAGCTCGGCGCAGAGTGCGTCACTGCTTACCTCGAATTTGCAGACCCCGCCCTTTTTTCTGTCAAAATAGTGGGCGTTTACTGCAATATTCCTGCGTACAAGAGCAGTGAGCACCGAGAACACCACCTCATAGAATGCGTCCCAGTCATCGGTCATAAGTGAGTCGCTGTCAGCGGTGTCAAGATAAAGGTCAAATATAAGGTCGTTGTCTTTGGTGAACTCCTTTACCCATATTGAGTCGGTCCTGGCACTGTAGTTGTGGTGGATGTGCTTTGTGAGATCTCCCGGGCGGTACTCGCGGATAAGATGTACCTCGCTGTGGTCGTCACCCGGCTTGGGTGTTCTGGTCTCTGTTTTGGGAATATCGTCATTGCTTCCGACCGACGGCATGACGAGGTTCATCCTCTTTTCCACCGGAAAAACAAGAATGTCTGCGGTTTCGTTTATCTTTTTCGCAGACGAGAAAAGCGTGAGGGGATCGTACACCCTGTACTTTTTCAGTTCGACCTTTATCAGACCGCAGTAGGGCGCGGTGATATAGAATTCGGCGGTATTTACGGCGTTTTCCTTCCGGCTGCCCGCACAGCCGCACAGCCTGCGCTTTGTGCCGTTCTTGTCCGTGTCATAGCGAAGGAGGAGATTGACCTTATATCTGTTTACCGGCAGAGGACT
>JAFTCS010000280.1 GCA_017454565.1 Clostridia bacterium | reverse complement strand
CTAGTGTACTGTCGCATTGTTATTTAGACAAACATCATTTTTTGTGGTATACTCTTCCTCTGTAAATTGTTATTATTTACAGAGGGGGTGTAATATATGGCAAGACCAAAGAAGTATTCTGTTTGTTTGTCTAACGATGATGTCGCACATTTAAAATCTCTGCTGAAAAGCAAAGATACAAATGAGACCATTTGCAACCGGTGCCGGATCCTGCTCGATTTAGATGAAAGCCATCCGCCTGTCCTTAAGCAGTCTGACTGTGCAAAGGCACACGGGATAAGCAGGTCTACGGTATCAAATACGGTCGAATCTTACTGCAAGGACGGTCTTGAGAGTTTGTTAAAGCTTAAGCGGAGTGTCAACTCTGACAATGCCCGAAGGAAAGTCGACGGCCGCACGGAGGCGAAGATAATCACTATCGCATGCGGGCCTGCTCCTGACGGCCACAGCCGATGGACCCTGCGTCTCCTAGAAGAGCAGCTGAAAGTCGAGATTGACGAACCCGTCGGCAAAGACGCCATCAGGAGGGCTCTAAAAAAAACAGGATTCGACCTCACAAATCCGACTATTGGTGCCTCCCTGCAAAAGCGGACGCAGACTTCGTAGCCGCCATGGAAGATGTCCTCGATGTTTACGAAAGACCGTACGATGCCATGCGTCCTGTTGTGTGCATGGATGAGAAGCCATACCAGCTCCTCGGGGACGCACGGGAATCCTGGGCTATGCGTCCCGGGGACAATAAGAAAGTCGACTCTGAATATATACGGAACGGAACCTGCAGCATCTTCGCCTTTGTGGAGCCGCTCGGCGGAAATCATCATGTTTCCGTGCGTGAGCACCGTACAGCCACAGATTGGGCAGAGGAAATAAAATACTTGGTTGATGAGCTGTACCCCGATGCAACAACTGTCGTTCTGGTTATGGACAACCTCAATACCCACAAACCAGCATCGCTCTATAAAAAGTATCCTCCAGAGGAAGCACGCAGGATCATCAAGAAGCTTGAGATCCATTACACTCCCAAACACGGAAGCTGGCTTGACATAGCAGAGATAGAGCTCAATGTTATGACCCGCCAATGCCTGAGCCGTCGGATAGACAACATCGACACGCTCCGTGGCGAGCTGTCTGCCTGGGAGAAGGAGCGTAACAGCCTGCAGGCCAAGGTCAACTGGCTATTTACAAACAGCAAGGCAAGGGTAAAGCTGATTTCGCTATATCCTGATTATGAGGGCAAGCCCAAGCCCGGTAAATCAGAAGATGAACCAGATATCGAATAGAAAGCCTGCTACAATCTGCTGGCTGGTTACTTTACAGCCAGCAGGATTAAATGCTGTGTTTGTATAAATATCAATGCGACATTACACTAGTATAAAAATAAATTGACGAGGAGGGTTTTACCATGAATAACGAGTTAAAGAAACATGCAATGAACGACAGCGAGCTTGACAATGTATCAGGAGGCTTAAAATACGTATTTGATGCTTCTTCTATAGAAGGCTCGACCCCCGGCAGACCTTTTGAGGTTTTGGATGCGAACGGCAATAACATATATGAAGGAAACTTTAAGCTTAGTTATCCAACCAAAAATGAAGCACTGGCGGTAGCGCAGGCTTTAGCCGGTTTAGATGCGGATAAAAGCGTTGTTGATTTAGGTGATAATTGGAATTATGTAGATAAAGTGCTCAGGAAACATTAGTAAGTAATAATTCTGTAGAAAAATCTGCAGACAAACTGCTTCAACCGGTATTTATAGCTGGATAATCAGCCGGGCTCGGCCGCTGTGATGCGACAGAGCCCGGCTGATTTAATGTGCACGAATTAAAGATGCACGAATTAAACTCGTTTCCTATCAGTTTACGGGTTGCCGCTGAAACTATAATCGATTATAATCATTGCCGTGGCTTTTGAATGCAGAAAAGATCCGGCTGTTTATGCTCGTTGGCGTAAATAGTTGCCTATACAGTATGTATACCGAGTGAACGCACATATTCTTCGGTTAAAAAACAGCAATTAAAAGCGTTCACGAGTATAATGAATCATAGAGGAGAGATATATAGGGTAATGTTTAAGTATGATATCAAAAACGGCGGCAAAATAACACATTTTATAACACATGGAGCGATAATAGCGGCATTGTATACGGTTCTTTCGCTTCTGACATATCAGTTTTCATATCTTGAAATACAGTGCAGGGTGGCGGAAGCTCTGTGCATGACGATATATTATACTCCTGCGGGAGTATGGGGGGTGTTTGCGGGGTGCCTCATAACCAATCTGTTTTCGGGGTCGTTTATTGATATTGTCTTCGGATCCCTTGCGACGCTTATTGCCGCGTTATTGACAAGGCCGATATGCACAGCTGTAAGAAAAAAATGCGGCAACGATCTTGACTTCAAGCATAGTCTTTTGATTCCCCTGCCTACCGTATTGATAAATGCGGCGATAATCCCCTTTGTTCTGTACTATGGATATGGCATCGTGAGCATGGGGTCGGCTACCGCAAAGGGAGCGGTTCTCGGGCTCATGGCTTTTTCGGTCGGTATGGGAGAGATAATATCCTGTTATGTATTTGGACCGTTAGTGGTAAAAGCTATGAAGGTTGTTGAGGCCAGACTTTTCCGGAGCACTCAGGGTTGAGGGATACGTAACTTCGTGACGATAAAGTATTGGAACCGGGCGGCAGGGGCACTTTAAATGCGCAAGCTGCCCCTGCCGCCGTATCTGCCCAGTGTAACTGGGTAGATACGAAATAGGAAAGCAAATGAAGCTTACATTCATGCAAAAAAAATATTTCTCGATGCTCGGGGGCGGGACGCTTACATGCATGACAGATTCAATACTGATCATGATGGATACCTTCATAGCCGGAATGTTCCTGGGAGAAAAAGCCGTTGCGGGGATCGGTCTTGTCACGCCGCTGTATAATCTTGCGGCTTTTTTTTCAATGCTCTTTTCGCTTGGGATCCCTATCCTTTATTCCCGGGCGATGGGGGATTTCGATCGCGAGGAAGCTGATAAAGTATTCGGTGTCGGGCTTTCGGCTTCTATTATTACCGGCGTTGCATTGCTTGTGCTTACGGTGATCTTTAATGATGAGGTGCTGCTTTTCTATGGGGCAGATGCAGAAATATTCGGATATGCATTCAACTACTGCAAATGGATGCCTTTCCTTTTCCTTGCTTTTCCCTTTCAGAATCTGATGCTTGCCATGGTATTCGCAGACGGTGACGAGAGCCTCTGTACGGCCGCAAATATCGTTGAGGTTGCCGGCAACCTGATTTTTTCAATGATCTTGGTAAACAGTCTTGGAGTCGTCGGCGTTGCCATAGGTTCTTTGATTGGAACGCTTTTGTCTATCGGTTTATGCCTGGCGCATTTTTTCAAGGGAAAAAATACTCTGAAGCTCCGTCCCTGCTTTTCCAAAAAGCTTCTTTTGAGCTCTGTCAATTATGGAATGACCGACTCCGCTGTATGGCTGTTTATGGCAATATCCTCGGCGGCTTTGAATAAATATGTGGCGGTACGTTTCGGGTCGGAAATGCTCGTCTTAGTGTCAGTGGTCAATCTTATGAGAGAGCTTCAGCTGGTCTTTGACGGCATCGGGGAGGCCATAACGCCGATGATCAGCATTTATTTTGCGGAAGAGTGCTATGAAGGCGTAAAAAAGGTATGGAATCTCGCAAAAAATACTGCTGTCTGGGAGGGTGTTTTTGTTGCCGCACTTTGTGCATGCTTTGCGCAAACAGTGCCGGGACTTTTGGGCATTTCGGCTCCTGAGACAGCACAGATAGCCGTCACCGGCATAAGGATCATTGCAGTCACTCTGCCGGCGGTAAGCTTTCTTTATCTGCTGACGGCCTGCTATCTTGTAGAGGGAAGGATAGTGCTGACTCTTGTGATCAACGCCTTTAGGGATGCCGTTCTTGCCGTTCCTCTTTTCGTGATCGGCGGGAGCATATTCGGGATATACGGCATGTTTGCGGGGGTTGCCCTTGCGCCGGTTTTTACATGGCTTTTTACGAGGATATATATTGAAATCAGATATGGCAAAAGTGCTTATCCGTTATTCCTTGATAAGCTGGAAAAGACAGTCAAGTCGTTTTTGTTTGAGTTCCGCCTTGTACCTGATGATATAGTATCGGCAAGGGACAGGGTCGGAAAAGAGCTTGAAGGATGCGGATATGCAAAGGACTCAGTTATGAAAGCCATGCTTCTCATTTAAGAACTGTTTATGTATATTTGCTACAGCAACAGGGACAGAGAAGCCCATGCGGAGTGCTCCGTAAGGATCCATGATGACAGAGTAAGGTTTGTGGGCAGGGATGACGGCAGGGAGCTGGATCTTACTGATGAAGATATGAAGATGGAATCACTGAGGGGCTATGTGCTTTCAAGGCTTACCTCCCAGGAGCTGTCCGCTTCGAAACATCTGCTTGCTATGAGCTTCAACCGAAATAT
>JAFTCS010000279.1 GCA_017454565.1 Clostridia bacterium | reverse complement strand
TTTACGGAAAGTCAAAGCTTGAGGGCGAGTTCGCTGTTGCGGAGACTCTTGAAAAGTACTACATAGTGCGAATCGCTTGGGTGTTCGGCAAGAACGGCAAAAATTTCATCAAGACTATGCTGAACGTGGGCAAGAAGTATCCCGAGGTCAGAGTGGTAAGCGATCAGATAGGCACGCCTACCTATACATATGACCTTGCAAGACTGCTTGTTGATATGGCTGAAACGGACAGGTACGGATACTATCACGCCACAAATGAGGGCGGATATATCAGCTGGTATGACTTCACCTGTGAGATATTCAGACAGGCTGGCTATACCACAAAGGTCACGCCCGTAACGACCGAGGAATACGGTCTCAGCAAGGCAGCAAGACCATTCAACAGCAGATTGGATAAGTCCAAATTATCGGACAATGGGTTCGCTTTGCTCCCGACTTGGCAGGACGCACTTGCAAGATATTTAAAGGAGATAGATTTCTGATGGGACAGATAACAGTTGAAAAGAATGTAGGTGGCATTGAGGGACTTTGTGTGATTACGCCCGCCGTTCACGGTGACAGCAGAGGCTATTTCATGGAGACTTACAGCCAGCGAGATATGGAAGAAGCCGGTATCAATATCACTTTCGTGCAGGATAATCAGAGCTGCTCGACTAAGGGCGTTCTGCGGGGACTTCATTTCCAGAAGCAGTATCCTCAGACCAAGCACGTGCGTGTTATCAAGGGCAGAGTTTTCGATGATGCAGTTGATCTGCGCAGCGGCAGCGATACATTCGGGAAGTGGTACGGCATCGAGCTGACAGAGGAAAACAAGAAGCAGTTCCTTATCCCCAAGGGTTTTGCTCACGGATTCCTTGTGCTTTCCGATGTTGCAGAGTTTTGCTACAAGTGTGATGACTTTTATCATCCGAATGACGAAGGCGGACTTGCATGGAATGACCCTGAGATAGGCATTGAATGGATAGATGTTGTCGGAGAATACACAGGTTCTGCCGACCCCGAAGGATATACACTGACAGACGGAACAGCTCTTAATTTTTCCGAGAAGGATAAGAAGTGGAGCAGGATAAAGGATACATTTAGATTTTGAAAGCCGGAACAAATATGACCAAACACGATTATAAACAAAACGCCTACTATGTGATATATCTTATCAGATGTGTGCTACATGATAAAGAGCCTGCAAAGGAAAAGTTGGACAAAATGGAGCTTGAACAGCTTTTTGAGGTCGCAAAAGTTCATTCTCTTGCTGCAATGGTCGCATATGCGCTTGAATCTGTCGGGATATATGATCCTGCATTTGAAGAGGAAAAGAATAAAGCTATCCGCAAGAATATTCTTTTTGACGCAGAGCGCTCAAAACTTTTAAATATTCTTGAAGAGCAGAAGATATGGTATATGCCATTAAAGGGAGCTGTACTGAAAGACATATATCCTAAAATAGGTATGCGCCAGATGGCAGATAATGACATTCTTTTTGATATGAGCAGACGCGCCGATGTCAGTAGAATAATGAACGATCTCGGATTCATATTAAAAGCTGAACGTGAAGCTGTTGATGAATACGTGAAAGAACCTATTTA
>JAFTCS010000278.1 GCA_017454565.1 Clostridia bacterium | reverse complement strand
CAGCAGCCGAAGCCGACAACGCAAGGGCACAGCTTGCCATCGACATTCTTGAGTATGACATTCTCAAGTACATCGGCAGCTACACCGCAGTTCTTGGCGGCGTTGACGCTATCGTATTCACAGCGGGCATCGGTGAGAATCAGTGCTCACACCGCAGCAAGGTATGCCACGCTCTTGAATTCATGGGCGTAAAGATAGACGACAATCTTAATGACCAGATGATCAGAGGCAAGGAGGGCAAGATCTCCACACCCGATTCAACCGTTGAGGTTTATGTCATCCCTACCAACGAAGAGCTTGTTATAGCAAGAGACACAATGGCACTTGTGACAAAGTAATAATTTACCAAACAAATATATAAACAGACCGATGGAACGGAATTTCCTGTCCATCGGTCTGTTTTTGTGCAGCGAACTGCTGTTATCCGGTTGCCGGCTTTGTGATCTCATATACCATGACATCGCACATATCGTATTCGGAAAATTTTCTTACCTCTCTGTCCATTCCGACAAAGTGCATGCCGCATTTTTCCATTACTCTTCCGGACGCGGGATTGTCAGTGTGGTGTCTTGCACTCACGGCATTATATCCGCAGCGGAAAAGTTCTTCAATAACCGCTCTTACTGCTTCCGTCATGTAGCCCTGGTTCCAGTAGCGTCTTGCGATAACATAGCCTATCTCGGCACAGCGGTCATGGTTCCTTACACCGACCACTTCTACCGAACCTATTGCTTCGTCATCATCTTTCATGGTGACTGCCCAGCGATGATCAAACCCCTCGGCAGCCTCCCTGAGATAAAGCTCAAGAAGCCATCGTGTGCTTTTCAGCTCTTTGTGCCGGTACCAGCGACAAAACCTGGCAACTTCACCGTCACTTGTCCAGTTGCGGAACATAGCCTCGGCATCGCCTTCCCTGAACGGGCGCAGCTTTAATCTCTCGGTCAGAATAACGCTCATATCCGACACCTCTTTTCCTTTGAAGCTCCCTTTTTCTTCAGCTCACTACGTTTACGGGTGATCCTTCAAGAAACGCTCTTATGTTTCCTGCCACTATGCTCATCAGTCTCTCTCTCGTTTCAACGGGTGCCCATGCAATATGGGGTGTCATAATACAGTTTTTCGCCTGCATAAGAATGCAGTCCTCTTCCATAGGTTCTACGTTTATGGTATCTATGCAGGCGCCTCCTAAATGGCCGCTGTTCAGGGCATCACAAAGATCCTTTTCAACTATGACGCCTCCTCTTGCGGTGTTTACGAAGAGCGCGCCTTTTTTCATCTTTGCAAAGGTGACGCTGTTGAACATTTCCTTTGAATCCTCGTTCAGCGGACAATGAACGGTCAGTATATCGCTTTCCCTCAGCAGTTCTTCAAAGCTCACCTGAGAAACACCTTCAACGTCTTTCCGACTGCGGCTGCAGGCGATCACTCTCATTCCGAATGCGCAGGCAATTTTTGCCACCGCCTGACCTATTGCACCCAGCCCGACAATGCCCATAGTTTTTCCGGCAAGCTCATTCAGAGGATAAACAAAGGGTGAGAATGTAGGGCTGCGTTTCCATCTGCCCTCAGCCACATATTTGTTGTACTGCGAGACCTTGTTGAAATGCTCAAGTATCAGCGCAAATGTGTGCTGAGCCACCGCACTGGTAGAATACGATCCTGCGTTGCATACTGTGATGCCGTGCTCCCTGCAGTAGGGAATATCAATATTATTGTAACCTGTTGCAAAAAGACCGATGTATCTGAGCTTTTTTGCAAGTCTCAGACTTCCTGCGTCCATCAGCGTCTTGTTGCAGATAACAAGGTCTGCATCCGCTATTTTTTCTGCGACCTCGTCGTATTTCAGCAGACCATACTGCTCAACCTCACCGAATTCCCGCAGTCTTTCGGCGCTTACAAGACCGTCAACCACTGTCTGGGCGTCTGTCAACACTATTTTCATAATAATCACTGTCCTTTGATTTAATTATAATCAATAAAAACCATTAAGTCAACACAAAAAACGCACTTACAATCATTATTTTTGATATTTTCACATACCGGATACAATATTTCCTGTTTTTGGCACTTTTGCACTTTAATGTCCTGTTTATCATGTCATGGTATTTTTTGAGGTTTATAAAAGCAGTAATACAGTTAATGGACAATTTTAAATACTTGATTTTTTCTGACGTCTCTGATAAAATCATTATCACGAAACAAAAGAGGAGAAAAGGAAATGTCATTCAGCGATACGAAAGGAACACTTAAACGGGCACTGATACTTGCTGTGCCCATGATGATACAAAACGGTATAACCAACGCAGTCGGCCTTGTTGACCACATAATGGTCGGCAGCCTTGGCACGGAAGCAATGACGGCAGTTTCAATAGTCGGCCAGCTCATTTTTGTGTTCGCACTGGCTCTTTTCGGAGGACTTTCAGGTCCTGGAATATTCACGGCACAATTTTACGGTCAGGGCAGCACAGAGGGCGTCAGGGAATCCACCCGCATGAAAGCCATTATATCCGCATTAGTGACTGCAGCAGGAATTGCTGTTCTGTTTGCAGGCAAGGATCTTCTTTTCGGCCTGTATCTTCAGGGAGAGAGCGCCGAGATAGACTCTTCTCTGACGCTGAGCCATGCTTCGGATTATCTTCACATAATGCTCATCGGACTTCCCGCTATGGCAGTCACGCAGATATACTCCTCCTCGCTGCGGGAGACCGGCGACAGCGTAAAACCCATGGCCGCCGGGATACTGTCGGTTGTTACCGACATTATTTTCAACTACCTGCTTATATACGGAAATTTCGGATTCCCTCAGCTTGGAGTAAGGGGCGCGGCAATAGCTACGGTCATCGCAAGATATCTTGAAATGAGCGCACTTCTGCTGTGGGTATATCTGCGCAGAAAAAAGCACCCTTTTATAAAGGGACTCTGGAGCACTCTTCGCGTACCAAAAGAGCTGCGCCGGAAAATCATTATCAAGACCATTCCCATTCTGTGCAACGAATTTTTATGGGCGGCGGGTCTGGCGGCGCTTACACAATGCTATTCTACGCGCGGTCTTTCGGTAGTGGCAGGTATAAACATCTCCAACGTGCTGTGCAACCTGTTCAACGTGGTATTTGTAGCTCTGGGGCATTCCGTCGGAATACTTGCAGGGCAGTATCTCGGCGCAGGAAAGTTTGAACAGGCGAAGAAAGAGTCGTTCACATTGACCATATTCACAGCCTTTCTCTGTGTCGGTCTCAGCGGAGGACTTATCGCCCTGTCAGGAGCCTTTCCTCTGCTCTATGACACAAACGAAGAGGTTCGTTTGCTGGCAGCGGGATTCATCACAATAACCGCCCTGTTCTTTCCGGTTCAGGGAATCCTCAACACACTGTACTTCACGCTGAGGGCAGGCGGCAAAACACTGATAACCTTTGTTTTTGACAGTGTATTCTCATGGTCGGTCACGGTACCCACAGCACTTGTCCTTTCGATGCTTACCGACCTGCCCGTACTGACTGTCTACGCCATTGTTCAGAGTGTGGATATAATAAAAATATTCATAGGAACGATAATGATAAAAAAAGGCATCTGGATAACCAACCTCACAAACGAAGTTTCCTGACAGAAATACTTTTTATCAGTTAATTGAAAAATATTTAAGGCATGGCACCATGTACGGTACCATGCCTTTTCTTTTGGTTTACATAAGTCCTGCCTTTTTCAGGTTTTCGAGATGCTCTTCCATTGTCTTTGCATAATAAGCAACAGCGGGCATATTTTCCTCTGCCGGCTTATGGCAGAAGTAGTAATTCTCGGTCTTTCCTACGGTCAGCGCTGCCTGAATAGCTTCAAGCCCGGGGTTGCAGATAGGTCCGGGCGGCAGACCGATGATCTCGTAGGTATTATACTTGCTCTTGAAAGTCGATCTCTGACTCAGGGGGATATCTTTCAACGAGGAATACGGATAGTATTTGGTAGAGTCAAGCTGTAAGTATGCCAGACCGCTCTCACCGTTCTTATTCACACCGTCATCAGGTATGGTGGCAAGTCGGTTGTGCAGTATTGCAGAGATCTCATACATATCGTCCTTGTTTGCCGCCTCCGCCTGAATCAGTGAAGCCAAAATAAGCACATCCTCCATCTTCATGTCTATAAGCTCGGCGCGCTCGGCTATGGTCATCTTCTTGTCCTGACCCAGAACCCTTGACTTGGTTGCGTATACCTTACGGCGGTAGTTAGCCAGGAACTTCTCAATGACTGTATCCACATTCTCGCCGACAAAGAAGTCGTAGGTATCCGGGAAGAGATAGCCCTCCAGCTTTACGGAACGATTCTTTGGATTGGAGATACTGCCTATAAACTCGTAGTCGTCAAATCTGTCGGAATTGCATGCCTCAAGGAAATCCTCGGCATTGCAGACCTTGCCGTCCTCAAGAAGCTTTGCATACTGTTTAAGGCTCATGCCTTCGGTAAAGCGTATGGTAACAACATCGGTTCTGTTCATGTCGGACTGCATGTAGTTGATAAGAGCCTGATAGTCCTTGTTCTTTGCCACCTCGAAGGTGCCCTTGGTAAAGCCGGTGGTGGACTTTGTCATTGTAGCATAAAGCTTGAAAAACCACTTGACCTTGATAATGTTGTTCTCATATAGAATATCCGTTATAGTATCAAGGTCGGCATTTTCCGGGATGGTTATGGTCACGGCGGATTCGGCCTCTCTGCCCACACCCAGCATATCATTCACGCCGACCATTATGAACTCACCGATCATTACCGAAACAAAGATAGCCATTGCTATCCATACCACTCTGAATATCCTGCGGTTCTTCTTGGCCTTCTGCTTTCTGCGTTTGCGGTCTATCTTCTTAGCTTTTTTAAGGCTCTTCTTGTCAAGACTGCCGCTGTCCACGCCAGGCACAGAGCTGTAGCTGCTCAGCTCGCTGCCCGATGAACCGTCGTCGCCGGTATCCACTCCGTCTACTGCAGGTATGTTGCCGGTATTGCTTGATATTTCGGTGCCGGTGTCCTCAGGTTCGGCTATATCAAGGTTCAGCTTGAAATTCGCTACTTTTTCCTTTCTTTTTCT
>JAFTCS010000277.1 GCA_017454565.1 Clostridia bacterium | reverse complement strand
CCTTTTCAGGCGCCGGCTTCTTTCAGGGCTTTCTGCAGCCACACGCTTGCAATATCCATCGCAAGATAGAGATTCGGTTTCTCACTTGACTTTACAATAGCGTTTTTCGGTCTGATATTCGGTTCGGTGCTCATAAGCTGCACTGTCACCTTATCCGCAACCTCCATGCCGGCCGATTCCTGCTTGGACTTTATGGTCATCTTGATGACATACTTGTCTTTCATGTCGCCATAATAGATCACATTTCCGCAGCGAACAAGCGGCTTGCCTTTATACTGAAAAAATTTCGTTTCAGCCATGATCTGCCTCCTTCTGTGTGCGTTATTGGTTTCTTCGGTTAGGTCCGATTTTCGGCTGAAAACCCGATCCGCAAAGGTCAGGGTGTTTTCAGGTAGCTTTTCAGAAGCACCTCAAGCAGGTCATCCCTGTCGATCTTGCGGATCAGCGACCAGGCGTTCTTATGTGTGGTGATATATGTCGGGTCTTCAGACAATATATAACCTACGATCTGGTTTATAGGATTATACCCCTTTTCCTCAAGCGCCTTATATACAGTTGTGAGAATTGCCCTGATACTGTCGTCCTTATTATCCGACAGCGAGAATATCATTGTCTTATCATGCATCTATACCACCTCCGCATTTATATCATATCACATTATGCAGTAAAATACAATAGCATGATTGTGAAATTTTATTTATTTTGAGAATAATTGACTATTGTGCCGAAAAATTGGACATCCGCACTATTTTGTAAGCTCATCAAGATGCTTTTTGTATCCGCGGCGCACCCATGGGTACATTATCATAAATCTGAGAGCTTTGAACAGCAGTCTGAAAATATTCTTCCAGAGCAGGCTTTTCTTCTGTACGGTAACAAAGCCCTTTCTCCGCCCGGTATCATAGTGCAGTACGCGCCTGTGCTTATAAAAGTTCACTATGCGGCAGCCGGCAAGGTCGGCCATAGAAAAGCCGTCCTTATCCTTTTTGTAAAACGCTTTCGGCAGCAGATAGCCGTTCATGCTAAGAGCCTGCTTTTTCAGATTTTCCGGCTCATTCAGTGCTGCGGCATACTTTTCTTCGTCAAAATACACACCGTACTGCCGCATCAGCTCGTCATCACTGAGCAGCGGCCTGCATGAACCCATCAGTTCGGTGTTCAGCGCGGCTGTGTCGGTATCCCGGAAATGCTTCCATCCTTTAAGATAATCGTCATACGCCCTGAAAACAATGTCAGCCAAAAAATACCGCTGAAATACAGTCTGCTTCATGACGCTGAGAATAAGCTTGCGCACCTGAAAAAGCGAGTACGGTTTCTGATCGTTCACCGAAGTGAGAATAAGCTCGTTGCGTTTTATATAATACTCCTGAAAGCCGTCGTACTTGCCTTCAAAATCATCGTGCCACACGGCGATACCGTCAAGGGCGGCTATATCTCCGGCGCACCTGAGAGAATACTCAATATCATCCTCTTTGACGAAAAACTGCAAAGGATAACCGTATTTTTTCTGCCAGTCAGAGGGGAAACAGTAGAACCACCAGGCGTTATAATCCGGCGGAAACAATACTTTTCCATTGGCAGGATCTACTGTCCGGGAAAACACATTTCCGGTAAGTGTCATGTCGTCTCCCATGCCAAGTGAAATATGCTGCTTTCCGTTCCACAGAGCGCCCGCCTCGTGCCGCGTCACTTTATCGCTCAGGCGCAGCATTGTCCCGCCGACAGCAAGCTCCGGAAGCTCCTCCCGGCGCAGCCTGAGAATGGCATAAACCCGCAGCAGCATTTCACAGTCAAGAACAATATCGTCATCCATAAATAGAATATGGGTATATCCTCTGCCGCTGTTCACGGCTTCACGGTAGCCGCGGGTAAATCCCCCGCTGCCGCCGGTGTTGTCGTTCGGGATAAGGGTAACGAAAGGATTCTCAACAGCCGTCTTTTCGAGGG
>JAFTCS010000276.1 GCA_017454565.1 Clostridia bacterium | reverse complement strand
CTGTCGCCGATCTGATCCATAACGTAAATTGTATCGGTTCCGTCTGAATAAACAGGCTCATACAGAGAAACCGGCTCAACTATGTCCTCAAGCGCAAGCACCACGTTTTCCTTAGGGATGTCCAGTTCTTTTGCGATCTCCTCAACGGTAGGCTCACGGCCAAGTCTGCGCTGGAACTGCTCCTTTACCTGCATTGCCTTATATGCGGTGTCACGGATTGAACGGCTGACTCTGACGGCGTTGTAGTCCCGCAGGTATCTTCGTATTTCACCTATGATCATAGGCACACCATAGGTGGAGAACCTGACGTCCTTGTCACAGTTGAAATTGTCTATCGCCTTTATCAGCCCGATACAGCCCACCTGAAAGAGATCGTCCGGATTTTCTCCTCTTCCGGCAAAGCGCTGCACAACGCTCAGCACAAGCCTGAGATTGCCGTTTATCATTTCTTCGCGGGCTTCTTTGCTGCCCTCACGGATGAGCTTGAGAAGCTCCTGTTTTCTTTTTTCGGTCAGAACGGGAAGCTGAGAGGTGTTTACTCCGCAGATCTCCACTTTATTGTAAAGCACTTAAAAAACCTCCATTTGTTTTATTGAGGATAGTATTGTCAAGCAATGTGCTTTACATACAAATTCAGCTTTGTTTTTTGGTAAGAATGTCGAGGTTTAGCATTTTTCTGACCATTTATAGTGGGAAATAAATGAAAAGTTGATAATGGTATTGATTATTCTGTCGGATTGTGGTATAATTGCATCAACTTAAATAAAGGAGGCTGCTATTATGGCTTATAAAATTACTGACGAATGCATCTCTTGCGGTGCTTGCGCTGCTGAGTGCCCTGCAGGTGCTATTTCTGAGGGTGACGGCAAGTACGAGATCAACGCTGATGCTTGTCTCGATTGCGGTGCTTGTGCAGGTGTATGTCCTGTTGGCGCTCCCACAGAGGGCTGATCAGACTTTTTTCTGACCGGAGTCGGTATGAAGTATACCGACTCTTTTTCTTTGCCTATTTACTTTTATACTTTCCTATGGTAAAATGCTATTATAATAAAACATTGGCCCGCAGGAGGCTTAAAAATGAATACAAAAATAAAGACGGAAAACACTGACGCATTATATGAGGCAATTCTTACCCTGAAAAGCGTAGAGGAATGTTATGCTTTTTTTGATGATCTTTGCACCGTACCTGAGATAAAAGCGATGTCGCAGCGCTATGCTGTGGCAAAGATGCTTGACGCAGGAGAGATCTATACCGAAATAGTCGAACAGACCGGTGCAAGCACAGCAACGATCAGCCGTGTAAACAGAGCACTTAATTACGGCAGCGACGGCTATGCTCTTGTTTTTGAACGTACAAAAAAGAACAAAGGCGAGGAGAAAAAAGAGTGAGCGCATATTCATATTTTGCGGAATTTTACGACATACTGACCGGCAATGTAGAGTATGACAAGAGAGCGGATTATATAATGGAGCTTTTCAGGCGCCACGATCACGAGCCGGGTCTGACCCTTGACCTTGCCTGCGGTACAGGCAGCCTTACCTTAGAACTCAGCCGCCGGGGAGTGGATATTTTCGGCGCGGATTCCTCAGCCGATATGCTCTCTGTTGCTCAGCAAAAATTTGACGAAGCAGGCAAAAGTACGCTTTTTCTTTGTCAGAAGATGCAAGCCCTGGAGCTTTACGGGAAAATAGACACATGTATCTGTACTCTTGACAGTATAAACCATCTGCCCTCAAAAAAGGCCGTAACTGCCGCATTCGGCAGGATAGCGAATTACCTTCAGGACGATGGCCTTTTTGTGTTCGACTGCAATACAGTCTATAAGCACCGTCATGTGCTGGGCGACAACTGCTTTGTCTATGACACGGAAAAGGTTTTTTGCTGCTGGCAGAACAACTATTTTGAAAAGGATAACAGAGTGGCGATCACTCTGGATTTCTTTGTGCCTGACGGTAAGCTTTACCGCAGGTTTTCTGAGCAGTTTTCGGAGCGCGCCTATACTCGTGAAGAGATGAATGAAATGCTTGACAATGCCGGACTCTTCGCTGAAGCGGTCTATGATGACAGGTCATTTGATCCGCCGAAGCCGGATTCCCAGCGAGAAATATTTATAGTAAGGAAGAAATGAACATGAGCAAAGACAGAATTATTCGCTGCATCACACCTGACGGAGCAGTTATGGCCTGTGCTGCAGATACCACCGATATCGTTTATACCGGAGCAAAGCTGCACCTGACGTCTCCGGCTGCAACAGCCGCCCTTGGTCGTTTGCTTACGGCAGCTGCTATAATGGGCGCGCAGCTCAAACAGGATGATGCTACCCTGACACTGAGAATAAAGGGAGATGAGAGCGAGACAGGAGCCGTTATAGCTGTTTCTGACAGCAAAGGCAACGTCAAAGGCTATGTGCAGAACCCCGATTGTCCCACCGAATACTACTCTAACGGAAAGCTGAACGTCTCAAAGGCTGTCGGCAGAACAGGCATCCTCAACGTAATGAAGGATTTCGGTTCAGGCGAGCCATACGTTGGGCAGGTTCCGCTTGTATCAGGTGAGATTGCAGAGGACATCACCAGCTACTACGCTACAAGTGAACAGATACCGACTGCCTGTGCTTTAGGTGTGCTGCTTGACAAAGAGGACCATCAGGTGCTTTTAGCAGGAGGTCTGCTCATACAGCTTCTTCCTGGTGCCGGTGAGGACACTATAGACAAGATTGAAAAGAACATATCCGAGCTGGAGCCTATGACAACCATGCTCGCAAAGGGTATGAGTATCGAAGATATCTGTCGTACCGCACTTAAAGGCTTTGAAGTCGAGATACTGGATGAGACCCCTGTAAGATATGCCTGCTCCTGCAGCCGTGAGAAGATAATTGAAGCTTTTTCCACCCTCAGCGATGATGAAATACGTTCGCTCGCTGACGAAAAGGGCTATGCCGAGGCAATATGCCACTTCTGCAAGAAAAAGCACCGTTTTTCAAAGCTCCAGCTTGAGCAGATAATAAAAGCAAGAACAGCATCAAATTCCGAAAAAGAATAAAACAATCCGGTGGAGGATCTGAGATCATTTCTCCACCGGATTATCTTTTATGAGTAGGACGAGGTTATGCCGTAGTATTCTTCAATTGTAAGTTTGCTGTTGGCTATTTCTGCAGCTTTCTGTGCACCAAGGTAACGAATATGCCATGGTTCGTACTTGTAACCGGTCACGGATTCTTTTCCCTTTGGGTAGCGGATGATAAATCCGTACTTCACACAGTTGTTGGCAAGCCAGATTGCTTCGGGAGTACCGTCAAAATAGTCGGAAGTGGTGTTTACGTCTATTGCAAGGCCGCTCTGGTGCTCGGAATGACCGGGACGTGCAGAGCATCTGTCAGCCTGCTCAACTCCTCTGTCATAAACGAATGAATTGTAAGTGTAACTCTGAGTCTGGTAGCTCCTGAAACCGGAAATTATGTAAAGGTATATTCCGTCAGCAGCGGCATCACTTGCCATACGGTTAAAGGCTTCATACACCTCAGGATCCAGACCGTCTCCGAAATCAGAGGGCAGTGAATATGTCTTGTTGGCAATGAGTATCCCGTCAATATATGTAACGCCGTCAACAACATAGATGCTTTTTAGCCACCCGGAACAGGTGCTGCTCCAGTCGGAACTGATCTTCTGGCCGCTTTCAGCTTTTTTGAATGCACACACATGGTAATAATATTTGCTGTTAGTTTTGAGATCTTTCAGCGTTACCTTGGTGTCAGTTGTCTCAACTGTCAGGCATTTTTTCGGATTAAGCTTCTTTGAAGTCGAATACTGTATGATGTATCCATCGGCGCCCTCAACCGCTTCCCAGCTTATGTCGATCTGATCCACCCTGCTCCGGGAGCTTTTTATCTTTGGCGTGTCAGGCTCGGATGTATCTTTCTGTCTGACCGGTTCGCTTTTTTCTTCGGAATATGAACTTTCCTGAATTGAGCTTTCGGCTTTCGATTTTTCCTGAACAGAAGAATTTGCGTTCGGACTTTCAGGTACAGAAGATTCTGAAAGTGAGCTTTCCTGCTTTTTCTCGGTATTTTTATTTTCCTGACTTAGCTGTTCTGAATGAGTGCTTTCCGATTCAGTAATATTTAATGGTTCAGGTACAGTGGCTTCCTGCACGGAGGATTCTGAGACAGATACTTTCGGGATAGCTGTATCTTTTTTCGTGCTGTCCGTGAGTGAGGGCTCGTGCAGTGAGCTTTCTTTTTGTAAAGTCCGGGAAGTATCCCTTTCCTGCACAGGCTTTGAGGAGCTTAAACTTGTATCAGAATAATCGTCTTCTGAACCGGTATTGTTTTCTTCAACCAACATATCGGATACCGGCTCAGCCTCGATTTCGTAGGACGCATTTCTGACTGCAGGTGTGCATGATGATGCGGATAATACTATTATTGACGATAAAATGACTGCTGTTTTGTTTTTCATTTGTGTTCCTCGTTTTATTTGTTAAATTAAATACTATTTTATTCTATAACCATATAATCAAATAGTCAATGCTTATTTTAAATTATTCGCCAAGAATTTACAATAATATACAATTTTTACTGCAATAAAGTTTTTAATACTATCAATAACTTACCAAATCAATGCCAAGTCAGCAAAATAAATATGTGAAAAATCAGTCAGATTTAACAGAATAATATTTTGTCAGACTATGATCGTTTTGTTTACGCCTGCTCAATCTGCCAAGAGTGGTTTTAAGCTCCCTGTGCTTTACTTTGCCGGAGAGAAGAATCAACGCAATAAGATTAGGTATTGCCATCAGTCCGTTAAGGGTATCCGATATCTCCCACACAAGAGAAAGGCTCATAACACAGCCAAGACACGCAGATGCAGAATAGACGATACGGTATATACCGATATATTTTCCGCCGGTCAGATATTCCAGACTTTTCTCTCCGTAGTATGACCAGGATACAAGAGTCCCGAAAGCAAAAAGTACGATTGAAACCGACATGAAGATTCCGCCGATATTTCCGGCAGCACTCCTGAAAGCATAGCTGCACAGCTCTATACCATCAAGCCCTATACGATCGCCGCCTGTGACCAGCACACAAAGAGCCATAAGCGTACATAGTATGATCGTATCGATAAATACCTGAAAAATCCCCCACATTCCCTGCTCATAGGGATCTTCTGTTTCAGCGGCACAGTGCACAATTGGTGAAGTGCCAAGCCCTGCTTCATTGGAGAATACACCTCTCGAAATACCGTACTTTATGGCCATCGTCATTCCATAGCCCATAAAGCCGCCGGAAACAGCCTTTATGTCAAAGGCCTCAGTGATGATCCTGTAAAAAGCCTCGGGAACCGACTGTATATGAGTGGCGATCACGATAATAATTCCGAGTACGAATATGCCTGTCATGGCAGGAACAAGCTTTTCAGTAAATCTTGCTATCCTGCCGATGCCGCCGAAGATTATTGCTCCCACAATCACGGAAAGCAATGTACCGCTTATCCAGACAGGAACGCCGAATCCATCTTTCAGAGCGCCGGCCACGGAATTGCTCTGTGTCATATTTCCCATGCCAAGGGACGCAAGACAACAGATAACTGCAAAGCATACCGCCAGCCATTTGCTGCCAAGTCCCTTTTCTATGTAATACATGGGACCGCCGCAGTAAGTGCCGTTTTTCTTTTCACGGTATTTGATGCCAAGCACATTTTCGGCAAAAACTGTAGCCATTCCGAAAAAGGCGGCCAGCCACATCCAGAATACTGCACCGGCACCCCCAAGAGCAATAGCGTTTGCTACTCCGACTATGTTTCCGGTACCTACAGACCCCGCTAAAGCGGCAGATACCGCCTGTAAAGGTGAAATACCTTTCGAGTTTTCCGAAGAATTATTTTTCTTGAAAACAGTCATAATTGTACTGCTCCACCAGACTCTTATCCCCAAAAGCTGAAAGCCGCGGAGCTTTACAGTGTAGAAAATGCCTGTTCCCATCAGTAAAAGCAGCATATACGGACCCCAGACCAGTGAATTTATCCTCTCGTTTACGGTTTCCAGCAGTTCCATTCAGTCACACCTTAATCAGACTTTTTATAAGTTATATGCTGACCTGAAAGCAAATAAAACAGGACGCCCGGCATAAGCAAAATAATAAATCATTTTATCGATAAACACTTGAATATGATATTTGCTATATGGTATAATGTATAAAAATAATCCGTATCGGAGGTTTTTATTATGCCAAATTGGTTAAAGGACGCAGTTTTCTACGAGATATACCCACAGACCTATTGCGACAGCAACGGCGACGGTATCGGAGATATCCCCGGTATCATTTCAAAGCTTGATTATGTGAAGAGCCTCGGCTGCAACGCTATATGGCTCAACCCGGTTTACGACTCACCTTTCATGGACGCAGGCTATGACGTCAGAAATTACTACAAGGTAGCCGAGCGTTACGGCACCAACGAAGACCTGAAACATCTTTTCGAGGTCGCTCACGAAAAGGGTATCCGCATACTTCTTGACCTTGTTCCCGGACATACATCTGACCAGAATGAGTGGTTCCTCAAGAGCAAGCAGGCCGAAAAGAACAAATTCAGCGGCAGATACATCTGGACCGACTGTGTTTGGGAGGCTCCTCCGCAGTACAGGCTTCTTTGCGGCATTACCCCTCGCGACGGCAACTACATGGTAAATTATTTCAGCTCGCAGCCTGCGCTCAACTACGGATTCAACAAGATAACTCATCCTGCATGGCAGAAGAAGCCTACTGATCCCGATTGTGTGGCCACCCGTGAGGCATTGAAGGATATCATGCGCTTCTGGCTCAGAATGGGCTGTGACGGTTTCCGTGTAGACATGGCCGACTCTCTTGTTAAGGGTGAGGACGGCGATAAACCTGAGACCTGCAAGGTCTGGAAGGATGTCCGTGCGATGCTGGATAAGGAATTCCCGGATGCGGCCATAATTTCCGAGTGGTGCAACCCGAAAGTTTCTATCGGCGCGGGTTTCCACAGCGATTTCTACCTTGACCATGACAACAACGGATACCGTATTCTTTTCCGTGACAAGAACCGGGAAACAGGGGAGTGCAAGGCTGTTTTCGGCAAGAACGGCAAGGGTGACATAATGAAATTCCTTGACGAGTATCTTGATGATCTCAAAGGAACCAAAGGCAAGGGTTATATCAGCTTTATAACCTGCAACCATGACACACCCAGAATGACCAGAATGTTTTCACCTCTTGAAGCAAAGATCGCTTATTCTTTTGTGTTCCTTATGCCGGGTGTTCCTTTCCTTTACTATGGCGATGAGATCGGCATGAAGTATATGGAGGGTCTTAACAGCAAGGAAGGCGGATACAGCAGAACAGGCACCAGAACTCCTATGCAGTGGAACAGTGGAGTAAACTGCGGCTTCTCATCTGTACCCGCAGAAATGCTTTATCTGCCGGTAGATACATCCGAGGATGCCGTGACCGTAGAAAAATGCGAGTCTGACCCGGATTCCATCCTCAACACGCTGAAAAAAGTCATCAGGCTGCGCCACGAAAACGAAGATCTGCAGTCTGACGGCGGTTTTGAAGTCGTTTATGCTAAGAAAAATACATATCCGTTCATATTCAGGAGAGGCAGCTTCCTCATTGCAGTTAATCCTACAGACAAGGCTCAGGATGCTCCTTTTGATTTTGATTGCGAATGTGTGTTCTCTATCGGCAAAGCTGAAGCTGCAAAGGGCAAGCTCAGCATGAAGTCCCAGTCACTTTGCGTTTTTAAGATCAGGTAACGATCAACTGTTTTACATAAGTATCCAAGGGACAGCGCAAGTTTGGCGTTGTCCCTTTTTTTGTTAAAATGTGAGCAGACTTGCTGTACCTGTGCTTGACATATAAAGGCAAAAAATATAT
>JAFTCS010000275.1 GCA_017454565.1 Clostridia bacterium | reverse complement strand
GAGAGAGCGCCTTTTCGTATGCTTAAAAAAAGAGCAGAAAAAGGAAAGGCTGATTTTTGGATTATAAGCGAAAAAGAGAAGGCCATTGGTTTGGCCTATCTGGTAACGCACAAGGATCTTGCTTACTTATTTTACTATGCGATCGACCCGTCCTGCAGAGGAAAAGGATACGGCACAAAGGCATTAAAGGCAGTAATGGAAATGTATAAAAACTACCGTTTGTTTTTAGCTTTGGAGAACTGGAGAGAAGAATCTGAAAACAGCGAGCAACGAATCAAACGGCACGATTTTTATATTAACTGCGGCTTGCACGATCTTCCGTACAGGCTGAAAGAGGCGACTGTTATGTACGCTATTATGGGCACCGGAGACGCCATTGAACCAAAGGAATACAAGGAGCTGATGAAAAGATATGTCGGCTTTCCTATCAGGTGTTTTGTGGATATGCGAATAATAAAAGACTGAACAGTGGCATGTTTTGAAGCAGAAAATAAAAATTATTCTATACTTAACTGACAGTTGATGTTTCCCCGATCAACTTTATCGGTAACTACAATGACAAGATCTCCCAAGAAAGCGAATGGATTTATTATTCTGACTGTCAAAGCAGCAACACTAACCGGCCCCCCTCGCAGATGCAGCAATTTATGGCATTTTACAGCAATTCGAGAAAGGAACATTCTATGATAAAAATACTTTTTGTATGCCACGGCAACATTTGCCGAAGTCCTATGGCTGAGTTTGTAATGAAAGATATTGTAAGGAAACATCACTGAGAGAAAGATTTTGAGATCGCTTCGGCGGCCACCTCACGAGAGGAGCTTGGAGAGCCGGTGTATCCGCCGGCAAGACGCAAGCTGATAGAGCATGGCCTGAGCTGTGACGGCAAGACAGCCCGCCAGATGACAATGGATGATTACCGCTATTATGACATGATAATCCTCATGGATAACAATAACATGAAAAATGCAAAGCGAATTATCACAAACGACACTGATAACAAGCTGAGTCTGCTTATGAGCTATACGCCGGAAGGCGGCACAGTCTCTGACCCATGGTATACAAGAGATTTTGAGAGAGCGTATAACGACATCGAAAAAGGCTGCAAGGCGTTGTTCGATCACCTTTGCAAATAAAAATCAGGCACAGTATGACTCATTTCATACCGTGCCTGATTTTATATAGACAGAGTGTCGTGCTGACCTTATCCGGGCAGCGTCATCCGTTGGGATGGATCCGCTCGGAGAGCTGGTCGAAGGTCACGCCGTATTTTTTGGCGATGTCCTGAGCGTAGCTGACACCTTCCGGAGGAGCAAGGAATATTTTATAAGAACGCTTGCCCTCATGGATACCCGTGATAAGGCTGGCGATGTCAAGCTCACCCTTTATCTGGCTGTTGACCTCAGCGCATGACATGGCAAGCTCGTGCATGTGGGTGTTGAAAATGGTTCTTGCACCCAGGTAGCGCAGCGCACGTACAACGTCTTTGGCTATGTAAAGACCTTCGGCAAAGGATGTGGTGGCAAGTGACTCGTTGAACAGCAGCAGGCTCTCGTTTGTGGCAACGGAGAATATTTCGCTCATGCGCTGAGACTCCTCGCCAAGACGTCCCAGGTCAACGGTTTTGTTCTCGTCGGCAGGGAAGTGTGTGTATATGCAGTCTACCGGAGCAAGCCTTGCACTTTCGGCGGGAACATAGATGCCGGCCTGAGCCATAAGGAACAGCAGACCAACTGCCTGTGTAAAGGTGGTCTTGCCGCCGCGGTTGGGGCCTGTCATTATGTAAATACCATGCTCCTTGGTAAACTCGAAATCGTTGAGAATGATCTCCTCGTCCTTGTTTGTGGTCATTCTGCGTATAGCTAATTTGAAATTGTACAGTCCCTTTACATAGAGATCATGTGAGCCGTCGTCAATGATCTCAGGCTTGCAGAGCGGTACGTTCTTGTCCATGAGCTGCTGGATGAAATCCGCCCAACGAATGTAAAAGATGAATTCGGGTATCATTTTGATAAGGCCGTATCCGCTTACATTTGTGTACTTTGCAAGCTTGCTTTTGAGCTGCTTTACGGTCGTGCTGAGCATCTCGGTCACTACGCGGCTGAGGTTGTTCATCAGCGGGTCGTCACCTGTGACCTTGCCAACGGTGTGGATCTTGGTCATGCCTCTTATGTCTGTGCCGATGTGTATGCCGTTTTTCTTTACTGATGAAAAGTCAAGGAACTTGTTCAGAAGTCCGGGGCGGGCGAATGGCTTGTCGTTTATGGCAAGTATGCCCACTTCCGACGGCATAAGCCTGTTATCAAGGTTGACTCCGAGAGAAAGGCTCTTGATCTGTGATATTTCGCTGACAAGATCTTTTATGTCATCGTGCAGATATTCAAATCCGCTTTCGTTATATACGGAGCTTACAAAATCCCTGAGCTGCTTGAGACCGTCAGATCTTATGTCGTTGCCGTCAAGCGACTTATGTATCTCCGAGATGCAGGTAACGTAAATATCAAGCTCATGCAGTCTGTTTACGAGCTGCCATACAGGTGAAGCTGTGGGGTCCTTAGTAGCCTTTTCCAGATCTTTAAGGTAGGCAAGCTCTTCAAGAAGCTCCTTTATCCTTTCACGCAGCTTCGGAAAGCGATACAGGTCGTCAAAAACGTCCCTGCGGTAACTGATGACCTTCGGGTCTTTTTCTATGTTTATCATAATGTTCTTGATGATATTCTGTTCAAAAAGCTCACCTGTGAGCTTTTCACATATCATTTCTACTGAAAGGTCGTTTACGGCGTCATCGCTGAGGGTCTTTCCTGAGGGCTTCACACCCTGAGGGTACAACAGGCTGAAATCGGGCATAAAAACACTTCCTTTTCTGATAATCAAAGTATTGTTAAAGTTCCTGCAATAATGCTTGTTAAAGAAATGTGTGGAATTATTCACACAAATAGCTGAAAACACATCCTGTGAAAACAGGTATTCTGGCAGCAAGCGTGGTGCTGCGGGATATAAAGCGCCTTCACAGGATGTATGCATAATAATATCAGCCGAGATTTGCTTTGATAGCAGCAAGCAGCTCGTCGTATGTCTCAAAAGCGGGAAGATCGGGGTTGTCCTGCTTGATCTTGTCTGTGCTCTTGAAGAGGAAGCCAGCCTTGCTTGCCTTTATCATTCCAAGGTCGTTGTAGCTGTCACCGCTTGCTATGGTCTCATAGCCGATGGACTGGAGAGCCTTAACGGTGGTATACTTGGAATTCTCGATTCGCATACGGAAGCCGGTGATCTCGCCGTTTTCTGCAACCTCAAGTGTGTTGCAGAAAATTGTAGGCCAGCCGAGCTTCTTCATAAGGGGAGTTGCAAACTGTGTGAAGGTGTCGCTGATGATAATTACCTGTGTCAGTGAACGAAGCTCGTCAAGGAACTCCTTTGCACCGGGCATAGGGTCGATCTTTGCGATGGTATCCTGGATCTCCTTGAGACCAAGACCATGCTCCTTGAGGATGCCGAGGCGCCACTTCATGAGCTTGTTGTAGTCGGGCTCATCGCGTGTAGTCCTTTTAAGCTCGGGAATGCCGCTTGCCTGAGAAAATGCGATCCATATCTCGGGTACCAGTACGCCCTCAAGATCCAAACAAACAATATCCATTTCTCTTACTCCTTTAACATTAGCATTATCGGTTGCCCGACAAGCAGATTATACCATATTTCCCCAAGGAATAAAAGTTTTTTTTGGAATTTTCTTTGCTTTCTGACACTATTTTACCTTATGCCCGCCCGATATGCAAACAATTATCTTTTGAAACGGCTAAATCCCCGGTTTACCCATTAAAACAACAGCTTAATCCCTGTCTGGCGTCACGCCGGGGACAGGATGACAAAGAAAACCAAAAAAATCAATGATCTCTGTTTTTTTACAGCAAAAATACTTGTTGACACGTTTTTTTAATATGGTATAATATGTAAGATAAAGGGAAATTATATAGGATAAAGAGAAAATAAGATAATAAGGTTGGATGATAATGAAAAAATTGATCTCTGTAATGCTTGCACTTACAGTTGCGGTTTCTGCTCTTGCTTTGTCGGCATGCGGCAGTAAAGAAAAATCAAAGACACAAAGCTCAGGTACTTCTTCGGAATCATCAAAGTCTTTATCGGGTTCATCTGAGGTGCAGCGTCCCAAGGAGGCTTCAATTGAAGAAGTCGAGGTGAGCATAGACAGCTCGAAGCCGAAAATAACCGAGACTCAGCTTGCAGACCTGAATACAAAGATAAGTGTGAACCAGGGCATTCCTAAGTTTACATGTACATCCGAAAAGCTCAACGCCCGTGAGATATCCAAGGACATAAGGGTTGCACTTATATCAAAGAATTCCTCTAACTCATACCATTATCATCTGAATGATAATCTGGAAAGAGGTGCCGAGAGAATAGGTTTCAAAGACATAATAGTTGCCGAGACAGACGGGACCTCATCAACAATGAACGATGCAATAAATCAGGCGGTAAAGGACAAGGTAGACCTGATAATTCTTTCAGGCGACATAAATAAGGATCTTGTGGCTGGTGCCATAGAGTATGCACAGTCCAACGGTATTGAAGTGTTCTCGGCAGGTTCAAGAGGTCTTGAGCAGCCGGATCACTATGTTGATTTCACAGTTCCCATCAACTACAGCTTTGCAGGCGAGCTTATGGCAGACTGGGGCATAGTCAAGACCGGCGGCAAGATACATGCTCTTGTAGTGAACTGCTCTGATTCAGAGCTTTCTCCTGCTGTTTTCAAGGGCTTCAAAACAGAGTTTGAGCAGTATGTTTCTTCATCTGACGGCAGCTGTACCACTATAAACGCTACGTCCATAGAAGTAGGCAATGGTCTTGCCAACAGGATTAAAAACGTGCTCAAGAACAATCCAAAGATAAACTATGTTTTTGTATTTGACGATTCGGCTATTAATGATGCCGTTTCAGCCACAGTTCAGGTAGGTGTAGACATAAAGATCGTTGCCACAGGCGGTTCTACCGAGGATATGGACTATACCCAGAGCGGCAGCATAGATATGCTGGTTGCTCAGAGCTATGAATGGACAGCCTATGGTATGATCGACTATGTATTAAGGGTTCTGGGAGGACTTTCTCTGCCCGCAGCTCAGGATGTTCCCTTCAGGATACTGACAAAAGACACCATGAAAAAGGCTATGGACGAATACTCAGGCGGCTATGACGGATTCCACGAGATCGCATTCGGTAACGCTTTCATAACCGGTTATAATACCCTCTGGAACTATCAGTAATTTACACAGCCTGTTCGCGCGAAAAAGTAAAAACGGAGCACAGACCTGTCAGTTTTTGCAACCCGTTCTTCGGTTGCCGGACAGGTCTTTTATTTTATAGTGTACATCGTATAGTCTTATTGCTTTTATTAACAGTTTGTATTGACAATTTGAGATGCGTTATTATATAATATTGATAGATTGTACTTGTGAATAAGGCAAATTCCGTCTGTACATAGAACGTATGAGGGCGGATACTGCGGAACGATGAACGGTTTTGTGATGAAATTTTCCGCAGATTTTGCCGAAAAATTTATTACAGAGGTTGAGATTATGAAAAAATGCGCTTCATGCGGAGCAGTTCTTCCTGATCAGGCGCAAAGATGTGTACGCTGCGGATCAAATCAGTTTGCTGCTGCTGACGACTACGGCTATCAGAATCAGTATGGCAGTAATGGCTATGCACCTCAGAACCAGTACGCTCAGCAGTATGATGACTACGACAACGGCTACAATGAGCAGTATGACGATCAGGGTTATGCGCAGCAGGGTCAGTACCAGCAGAACCAGTATGATAACGGCTATAATGAGCAGTATTACGATCAGGGTTATGCACAGCAGGGTCAGTATCAGCAGAACCAGTACGCTCAGCAGTACGACAACGGCTATGATGAGCAGTATGACGATCAGGGCTATGCACAGCAGGGTCAGTATCAGCAGACCCAGTACGCTCAGCAGTACGATAACGGCTATGATGAGCAGTATGACGATCAGGGCTATGCACAGCAGGGTCAG
>JAFTCS010000274.1 GCA_017454565.1 Clostridia bacterium | reverse complement strand
GTAATATCATTCATTATAACATGAACAATGCCAATAATCAAATGTTTTTTTGTTGAACAATACGGCAAATGTCAAAAAACGTTTAATTATCCGGTTTAAAATTCACAATTATCACAAAATGATATCAGTGCTGGAAAAAACAGAACAAAGGTACATTTTGTCAGAATGCCATATCCGTTTTATCATGTAATTATCCAAAAGGCTTATTTTTCAAAAAAACTCAGCAGCTTCATTTTTATCTCTCCGGCTTTACCTGAATAGGGATGCTCCCGCAGAGACAGATTGAAGTACGTCCGCCCTGTAAGCACCGTCTGAGGATGTGTAAACTCCCTGAATCCCCATTCTCCGTGATATGCACCCATTCCCGAATGACCGGTACCGTTAAAGGGCACACCCCTGACCATCATGTGAATGCACACCTCGTTTATGCAGCCGCCGCCCATCTGCGTCACAGACATAGCTTTGTCTGCCCAGCTGATATCCGATGTGAAAATATACATTGCAAGGGGATGCTCACGCCCGGAAATGACGTCAAGTATCCTGTCGGCCTCGCTGTCCTTGAAAGGAACAACAGGCAGTATCGGGCAGAAAAGCTCGTGCATCACGATATCCTCGTTTTCGTTCACCGGATATATTATTGTCGGAGCAAAACGGCGTGTCTCACGGCAGCCCGCACCGCCGAATACCACCCTGTCCCTGTATTCTTCGGTCAGGTGCACACACTTATCAAATGCTGCGTCGGATATCAGCTTCGGATACTCCGGATTATGATGAGGTCTCGTGCCTATCTGCCTGACAAATTCCTTCTGCAGCTCTCTCAGAAAGCTGTCGGCAATCTCCTCCGCCACGGCTATCTGATTTATGTTTATACATATCTGTCCGGCGTTGCACAGCTTGAAGAAAGCTATTTTCCTTGCAGCGTCCCGAAGGTCTGCGTCCTTTCTTACAATGCACCAGTTGCCTGTTTCGCCGCCAAGCTCAAGAGCCACAGAGGTAAGGTTTTCAGAAGCAGCTGAAAGAACATGCTTTGCCACTCCGGGCGAACCGGTGTAGAATATTTTATCAAACCTTTCGGAAAGGCACATGTCAGCCACATCATGCCCGCCGTCAATAAGGGTTATATAATCCTCCGGGAATGTTTCTGCGATGAGCTCTTTGAGAGCATTTGTGCTTGCCGCCGATTTGGAGCTTGTTTTCAGTACGGCAGTATTACCTCCGGCAATGGATGCCACTAAAATGCCCAGAGTAAGCAGTACCGGAAAGTTGAACGGACTGATTATCAGTGAGACTCCGTAAGGCAGCTTGTAAACGGTGGTTTTTGTGCTCGGAAAGCACATAAGGCCGCTGAAATGCTTTTCCGGACGCGCCCACTTTTTCAGACCGCTTATAGTTTCGTTTATTTCCGTTATGAGAGGTCCTATGTCGCATAGATACGCTTCAACCCGACTTTTTCCGAGATCCTCCCCAAGAGCCTTTATAAGAGCCTCCTTGTGCTTTATTACTGCTCTTTTAAGCTTTATGAGCTGTGCTGTGCGCCAGGTTACATCAAGTGTTTTGCCCGAACGGAAAAACCTTCTCTGAGCCTTTACAACGCAGCTTATTTCCTCCTGTGTATATGCCATATCGGTCACCCTTTCCTATATCAGTGTATATAATTATACCATATTTTTTCGTCATATTAAACATAATATATGGAATTTTATCCATAAAGTCAATGCGGTTTGTTGCTTTTTAAGAAAATTTATGATATTATTATGATAAAAACTGCGGGTGATTTTATCCTGAAATAACGAAACGGAGCGATGGATATGGCAGGTCTTTTTGATAATCTGCAGCGCAACTGGACCGACGGAGACAAGTATGACAGGGAAGCAAAGGTGCTGATAACGCATTTTATATCAGACCTGAACAAGATGTCTGAGGATGACGATTATATCTCGAAAATAGCTTCCGCCGATGTGAAATATAATCTTTCGCTGCAAAAACGCAGACACCGCGATAACGGCGTAAGGATGCACCGCAAATACTGGACGGATGAAAAATCCGTTGACGGCGTTTCAATGACCATGGGCGATGACAAGCGGTACATCAACCGTGTTCCCTTTCTTTTCTGCGGATGCGACACGGTGTATGATATAGACGGAAAACCCGGCAAAAAATATGAAACAAGAGAAACAGTCTATGATTATACCGTTTTCGTTGAAGGACAGGACCCCACAGCCTCTTACTGCTGCCCGAACTGCGGCGACATCAATACTGTGAGCCGGCTTATAGAGGACGGCTGCCGAAGCTGCAAAACAAAGTTCATCCTCTCTGAGCTGTATCCCAGAGTAACGTACTATTACACCGTACCCCCGAAAAAATATTCTCTCTCCAAGCCCGTCCCCGGAGTCATTGCCGGCTTTTTAGGCGGTCTTATATACGGAATATGCGCAGGGCTGCTCGGCAACGACCAGATATGGGTGATAAACGCTCTGATAGCAGGCTTTGCGGGAGGCATACTGGGATATCTGCTCTTTTCGGTGCTCCTGCTCATTCTCGTCGGCGTTGACATTGTGTCCGGAGGCAAAAAATACGGGGTTTACAGCCGTACATGCAAAAAGCTCCCGAAATTCATGAGCAGCTATGACCCGTTTTTCTCCATAGATTTTTTTGTGGGAAAGGTCAACAATCTGCTCAGAACTCTCGTCTATACGGACAAGTGCGAAGACTGCGCCGTACTTGAAAACAGCCATGCAAAGGGTGAGCTGTTCCCGGATATCCTTGATGTGGAATATCAGGGGATAATCGGTCTGAACGACATTTCAAGCGACGGAAAGTATGTCTATGCAGACGTAAACGTTTATACAAATACGACCTTCATCAAAAACAGGAAAATCATCCGGCGTCCGGAGATATTCCGCATGATATTGTGCAGAAACGTCGACGTGCACGATGACTGCAGCGCATCCATCCATAACATTGAATGCAAGTCCTGCGGTGCAAGCTTCAACGCCGTAAGAGAGCGCAAATGCCCTTACTGTAAAAGCCCCTACAATCTGAAAGACTACGACTGGATAGTTACCGATATCGGCAGGAGCCGCGCATAAACCGCAGCAAAGGAGAAAAAGACCTTAATGATAACACATAACCTTGACATTGCCGTACAGGCAGACAGGATAATCACCATCCGTGACGGTAAGATCGTTGAGGGGGGGTGTGAACCTTGAAGATAATGCATAAGCTTACAGTGATAAGCCTCAGAAAGAATATTTCCCGCACCATTGTATCCGTTATAGGTATCGTTCTGTCAATTGCGCTGATAACCGTTGTGGCATGTATGGTCGCAAGCGTCCGGCAGTCAATGATAGACGCCGCCGCGAAAACTTCCGGAGATTACGACATTATGGTCTGCGGACAGTTTAATGAAGAATTCTATAAAAAGCTTGATACCGAGCCGAATGTACGAAATTATTTTTTCTGCCGCGGAGAGGGCATGGCAAGGTTTGACGACAGCCTTTCGGTGTTTACAAAAACCGTTACAATTATGGCTCTCGACGAAGACAGCTATAATTCAGGCTTAAACATTGAGCTTGCCGAAGGCGTACTTCCGAAAAAAAACGATGAGCTGGTGCTGCCGCCGTCATTTGTAAATCTTTCCGGCAAGAAATACCATGCAGGCGACAAGATCACCCTGTCTATGGGCTACTACAAAGACAGTCCCATAGGGTCCGATGAGGAACCCGAATTTATTACCCTGTCAAGCACAACATATACTATAACGGGAATATCCTCCCGTATGCAGGGCGGTATTTCCGAGGGAAGCGCAGGAAACGTGATAGTCTACACCTGCATAGACAATGACGCCAAATACAAGCCCGGTCTGGTGGCGGCAGATTTTGTTTTCATCCGGTTCACGGATTCCGCCGAGCCCCGATACATTGAGGAATTTGCAAAGCTCATCGGCGCAGAGGCCGGGGTTGTGGACAGATATTTCAGAAGTGAAGGATCTTCCGACACTGAAGAGCTGAAGGAAGAGATCATACAGAGCGCCATGGAAAACGGATACAAAATCTCTTCATTCACAAGAAACTATGCTCTTCTCAGTGCAAAGGGCATCATTTCCGATGTGAATTCCACCCGTATATTCATGCTGCTGGTAGGTTTCCTTTTCCTTATTATAATCGGTGCGAGCGTGTTCATCATACGAAACAGCTTTGCTATATCCATCACCGAAAAAACCAGACTCTACGGCATGATCTCCTCTATGGGGGCAACTTCAAAACAGATACGCAGCAATGTATTTTTTGAGGGATTTATTTTAGGTCTCTTTGGCATACCGCTTGGCATACTGCTGGGCATAGGTGCAGCGGCTGTACTGGTCAGCGTGTGCAACGGTCTTATGGGCAGTTATCTTAACGGCACCGAGCTTGTTCTCAGCGTTCCCTTTATTGCTGTTATCGGGGCTGTGCTTCTGGGAATAGTCACAATATTCCTGTCCGTGTTCAACACGGCGGTAAGAGCCTCAAAGATATCGCCTATCGTTGCTATCCGCAGCAATGAAGACATCAACATATCAAAGCGCGGCAAAAAACGTGCGAAAAGCTATAAGACGCCAAGGTTCATCACAGCGCTTTTCGGCGCAGGCGGTATGATAGCCTGGAAAAACATGAAGCGCAGCCGGAGGCAGTACCGGACTACAGTGGTGTCCATAGTGCTGAGCGTTGCCGTGTTCATTGCCATGAACTCATTCATGGAATATAACATCAGATATATACGCGAAAACTTTGAGACATCTCCTTATAACATGGGAGTAAGCGCCTATTTCAGGGAGTCTGACAAACCTTACAATGAATATGTAAACGTATATGAACGGATCGGCACCCTTGATTCCGTTGAAGATTACATATACTGCACCACCTTTTTCGGAGTTTCAACGATCACTCTTCCGCTAAATGCCGTAACCGACGAAATGAGATCAAGTGCTTCCCAGAACATAAACACGGAGAATAATACCTTTGAGTGCAGCTTTTCTATTTACGGCATAAACGACAAAAAATTTGCCGAAATGGCGGAATCCTGCGGCACGACCTTTGATGAAAGCAAGGGCAAGGCTTTCATCCACAACAACGTAAAGGTGTACGATGAGGGCATAACCAGTCTGCAAAGAGCCTACGAGCTTGAACATGTCCATGCAGATTCCAGAGTCGTGAACCTGCTGAAGGATGATTCAAAGCCGACCGCCTCATGCGAATGTAATTTCATAGGCTATGAAGACGATAACCTCAGAAACAGTTTTTCGGTAGATGTAGCCGGCTGCGTCTATGGCGACATATATCTTGATGAAGCCGGATATCCCAACAAATACGTTTCAATTTTTGTACGCATTGAAGACTATGCAAAATTCATAAGCAATAACGGTGCATATCCACGCTCGGTCTTTGGCGCATACCGTGTGACAAGCTCCTAGCAGTTCCAGAAAGAGCTGAGCGACCTTAATTCCGCTGAATTCAGCAATGTGACCTTCAGTATCAACGATATAGCCTCACTGGCGCGCGCAGCAAATTCCATTATACTGATAGCTGAGATATTCGGCTACGGATTTATCATAGTGATCTCGCTCATAGGCCTTACAAATATCTTCAACACCATATCCACCAACATGAGAATGAGACGCAAGGAATTTGCCGTACTGCAGTCCATCGGCATGACCAAAAGGGAATTCAACCGCATGATCGCACTTGAAAGCCTGCTGTACACCACGAAGTCCCTGCTTATCGGTATCCCGCTGGGACTTTTGGGCAGCATAGCCATTTACAGCATTTACGGCTCACGCATCAGCAGTTATGCAGGCTCTCCCCCATTCATCTTTCCTGTTTTCGGCGTTCTCATAAGCATACTGGTGGTACTTATCCTCGTATGGATAATCATGCGCTTCTCCATTCGCAAGGTGCGCACACAAAACATCATTGAGACCATCCGAAGCGAAAATTAACTCACTCCAAAAATATGACCTGATTTCTGATGAGATCAGGTCATATTTTTTCTAAAAAGCATTATAATTCTCTCACACATATTGATATTATAAATAGTTTTATGTATAATTATAATGGTAAGATATGATTTACCGGCATTATTATGAAATATCACAGTTTTTTGATGCAAATGCCCGGGGAGGGTAGAAAATGGCTTTAAGCAATATAAACAAAACGGGCAGACTTTTTTTCAAGACGGTGTTTTTTTGCCTGCTTATCTTCAGTCTGCTTATGGGAATTTTTCTGACAAGCATAGTGAAGAACCGTTCTGAAATAAATGCTGCTAAAACAGACTATATAGAACATTGGACGGTTATAGACCAGAACGGCAAAACCTTTGAGACCGGGCGCACCTACAATGACGAACGAGCCTATCACGAGGATTTTATCATTGTTTCAAGGCTGCCCTCCGCAATATGGCACGACAGTGTACTCTGCTTCATGAACAGAAGCAATGTAAGGGTATATATCAACGGTGAGCTGAGAAAGGATTTTGACAGGATACGGGACACCGGTATTCCCGGCGGTTCAATGAAGGAGTTTTACATAACTGTCCCTCTCAGCACTTCCGACGCCGGCGTTGAACTGAAAATCGAAAGAAGCAAGACTGACTGGAACCCGGTAGTCTGCCCCGAGACCTTCATTACCTCTTCCGAAGGCATGTATGACTATATGATAGGCAAATACGGCCTTTCATTTACAATGGCCGTGATACTTTTTGTTGCAGCCATTATTGCTACCATAATAGGAATTGTGCTGAGGATATTAAAACAGCACACCATTGACATGCTGTACGGTGCTCTTGGAATACTTAACGTGGCCTGCTGGCTTATCTCGGTTTCGCAGCTTACGCCCTTTGTCCTGAGAGTGTATTATGTAGACGGCATAATGGGTTTCCTCTTCAGCATGATGATGCCCTTTGCACTGCTTATATATATCAACTCCATACAGAAAGGACGGTACAGAGTTTGCCATACGGCTCTGTTCATCATTTCGGCTGTCAGCTTTATTTTGTGGACGACTCTGCATTTTGCGGAAATACAGTCATTCCAAAGCTCACTTGTATACATAGATTCCGAGCTGGGACTGGTGGTTTTCTGTGTGCTTATCACCCTTATTCTTGACTTAAAGAACAGACATGTAAGAGAATACCCCTACGCGGCTATAGGTTTTCTGGTCTTCCTCATTATGTGTATTATAGAGATCAACATGCTCATCTTCTTCCCGGAGCAGAGCAACGAGCTTCCCATACTTATCGGACTGCTGTTCCTGCTGACATTCGTAGTTATCCAACAGATCTACGACATAAAAAAGGTAAGACTGCATCTGGAAAGTGAGATCCAAAAGAAAAATATAGAGAATGAGCAGTTGCTGATACACATAGTCGAGACCCTTGCAGGCACCATTGACGCAAAGGACACCTACACCAACGGTCATTCCAGCCGTGTAGCGGATTACGCCAAGGAGATCGCCAGACGCTGCGGCTACAGTGAATCCGAGCTGAACGACATCTATATGATGGGACTGCTCCACGATATCGGCAAGATAGGCATTCCCGACGCTGTAATAAACAAGCCGGGCAAGCTTACCGACGAAGAATATAATATCATAAAAAAGCACCCTATAATGGGCTCAAAAATACTTGATAACATCAAGGAAAAACCCGAACTTTCCACCGGCGCCAGATGGCACCACGAAAAATACGGCGGCGACGGATATCCCGACGGCATAAAAGGCAGCGATATACCTGAGCAGGCAAGAATAATCGCCGTAGCCGATGCCTACGACGCCATGACAAGCTACCGCAGCTACCGTGACCCTCTCCCCCAGAATAAGGTCAGACAAGAAATAGAGAACGGCAGCGGCACCCAGTTCGACCCGCGTTTTGCAAGCATTATGCTGGAGATGATCAACGAGGACAAGAACTATGAGCTTCGCGAACACAAAGATGCCCCTGCTTCTTCCGGTCGGGGGTGACTTTTGCGAAAAAGTCCCCCCGACTTCTCACCTGTCGGCTCGGTCGGCGCTTCTCAGCCGTTGGCTGAGAGGTCTCCACCGGAGACCCGCGCCCCCGAAAACGCAGTTCGCGGTGCGTGACCGCACTCGACCTGTTCGCGGGGAAAGATAAACAAGAGGGGAACTACACTGCCCGCGCACAGAAACTTAGTAACAGCCGCGATCGGTTTATAGTAGACGACAAAAATATTCTTACTTAGAGTGATATCCGAAGGGGTGTGGGGGCGACCGGAAAGCCCCCACAATCAGCTGATGATTTATCAAAGTATAAATAATAATGTCGTTTACTATAGTTTTGGTCAGAATAAACTTTGAACGAGAATAGGAGACCCGGCGGCTCGCTGCCACTGACATTTACGCTTTTCGGCCTGTCTTTGACAAAGGGCAGGCTCTTAAATTTTTTGCATTTTTTATAGCGATACAACTTCATAAGTGCATTAAATGTTGGTTCGCTGGTCTCGCATATCGAATCTGTTGATGCTGCTGCGGTGTTTCAGCCTCCACAAGACAATTCCACACTATGCAGTCTTGCTGTTATTATTTTGGATTGCTATAGTATAATCAGCGCTTCCCTGATTTTCGATAAGAAGCTTTAAACATAAGAAAATATCCGAAAAAATTTAATTTTTTCTTTAATACCTATTGACACAGTAGGCGGATAGTGGTATTATATAGATGTTCCAAGAATAAATCTTACGAAGGGAGTTTTTACGATGCTTAACACATACGTTTCAAAGCAGAATAATATGTGGTGCTGTCGAATGCTTAACTCCCGGGCATATAATGCGGCGGGTGCATGCGGCTGTACTGCCTTGCCCCGCGTTTCAAAGCGATGTTGCTTATAATGCTGCTTTGGATACCATCCTGCCCGGGAGCCCCCAGACCATCCCGGGCAGTTCTTTTTGCTCAAATATAATTAATTTTGAAAGGACGATAACCATGAGTTATAAATTTGAAACACTTCAGCTTCACGTTGGTCAGGAGCAGCCTGACCCGGCCACCGATTCAAGAGCAGTACCCATCTATCAGACCACCTCTTATGTTTTCCGCAACAGTCAGCATGCAGCGGATCGCTTTGGTCTTGCAGATGCAGGCAATATCTACGGCCGACTCACAAACTCCACTCAGGATGTGCTTGAAAAGAGAATAGCTGCCCTTGAAGGCGGCAGCGCTGCTCTTGCACTTGCCTCAGGTGCTGCGGCTATCACATATACAATTGAAGCTCTCGCAGCCAACGGCGGACATATCGTGGCACAGAAAACAATATACGGCGGCAGCTACAATCTGCTTGCCCACACTCTGCCGCAGCTCGGCATAACCACAACATTCGTGGACGCCCATGATCTTGCTGAGGTCGAAGCCGCTATAAAAGACAACACGCGCGCTATTTATCTTGAGACTCTCGGCAACCCGAACAGCGACATTCCGGACATTGACGCCATTGCAGAACTTGCCCACAAACACGGTCTGCCGGTAGTTGTAGACAACACCTTCGGTACCCCCTATCTGATACGCCCCATTGAACACGGTGCTGACGTCGTAGTGCATTCGGCTACCAAGTTCATCGGCGGCCACGGCACCACACTGGGAGGAATAATCGTTGAGTCCGGCAAATTCAACTGGAAAGCAAGCGGCAGCTATCCACAGATCGCAGCGCCGAACCCGAGCTATCACGGAGTTTCCTTCTATGACGCTGTAGGCCCAGCCGCTTTCGTAACCTATATAAGAGCCATCCTTCTGCGCGATACCGGCGCGACAATATCACCGTTCAACGCATTTCTTCTTTTGCAGGGCACCGAAACTCTCTCTCTCAGACTGGACAGACATGCCGAGAACACAAAAAAGGTCGTCGAGTACCTCAGCAATCACCCGCTTGTTGAAAAGGTAAACCATCCTTCACTTCCCGACCATCCCGACCACAAGCTCTATGAGCGCTACTTCCCCAACGGCGGAGGCTCCATATTCACTTTCAACATCAAGGGCGGCAAGGAACAGGCGTGGAAATTCATTGACAATCTGAAGCTTTTCTCTCTGCTTGCAAATGTTGCCGATGTAAAAAGTCTGGTTATTCACCCGGCTTCAACCACTCACTCACAGCTTTCTGCGGAAGAACTGCAGGAGCAGGGAATTTTTGAGGGTACGATACGTCTTTCCATCGGCACAGAGCATATAGATGATATTATAGAAGATCTTGACAACGCATTTAAGGCTATTATTTAAGGAGGAAATCATCATGTCTGCAATTTTTAACGGAACACTGGGACTTATAGGCAACACCCCTCTCGTAGAGGTCACTAATATTGAAAAGAAACAGGGACTTGAAGCAAGGGTGCTGGCAAAGTTAGAATACTTCAATCCCGCCGGCAGCGTCAAAGACAGGATCGCCAAATCCATGATCGAGGACGCTGAGGAAAAGGGCCTTATCAAAGAGGGCACAACACTTATCGAGCCAACCTCCGGAAACACGGGCATTGGTCTGGCAGCAATTGCCGCCGCAAAGGGTTACAGGCTGATAATCACCATGCCTGAGACCATGAGCATCGAGAGACGCAACATTCTTAAATTCTACGGCGCCGAGCTGGTACTCACTGACGGTTCAAAGGGCATGAAAGGAGCTATCGCAAAGGCACAGGAGCTTTCCGAGGAGATCGAGAACAGCTTTATTCCCGGTCAGTTTGTAAATCCTGCAAATCCTGCTGTGCATAAGGCCACCACCGGTCCGGAGATCTGGAAAGACACCGACTGCAAGGTTGATATCTTTGTTGCCGGCGTAGGCACCGGCGGCACCATCACCGGAGTAGGCGAGTATCTCAAGGAGCAGAACCCCGATGTAAAGATCGTTGCTGTTGAGCCTGCAAGCTCTCCTGTTCTTTCCAAAGGCACACCCGGTCCTCACAAGATTCAGGGTATAGGCGCAGGCTTTGTACCCGACGTGCTTAACACTGCCGTGTATGACGAGATCTTTACCGTTGAGAACGAAAGCGCCTTTGAGACCTCCAAGCTGCTTGCAAAGAGTGAAGGCATTTCCGTGGGCATTTCTTCGGGCGCTGCTCTGTTTGCAGCCATTGAGCTTGCAAAACGTCCCGAAAACAAGGGCAAGACCATTGTTGCTCTTTTGCCCGACAGCGGCGACAGATATTATTCCACACCGCTTTTCACGGAATAACTCAAATTTACCCGATCATTCTCCATCCATTTATATTCCCCATTTTTTCACGCTCCGCCAACCACGGAGCGTGTTTTTCTTGAATAAAATGTCAGAGAAATGTAACAAAGTCACAGAACGTCACTTGTATTTTTGCTATACTTAGCATATACTAAATACAACAACAAAACCAAACAAAGAAAGGATGCTTAACATGAGTGAACTTACCATTACAAACAGCAATTTCAAGGCCGAAGTCGTTGAATCTGACAAGCCGGTACTTCTGGACTTCTGGGCACCCTGGTGCGGTCCTTGCCGTATGCAGGGTCCGATACTCGCAAAGTTTGCAGAAGCTCACCCGGAGATCAAGGTAGGCAAGGTAAATGTAGACGAGGAGCAGGAACTGGCGATCAACTTCCGCGTTATGAGCATACCCATGTTAGCTGTCATCAAGGATGGCAAGATGGTTAAGCAGACTATAGGCCTGCAGTCAATGGACGGCCTTGAAAACCTGATAAAATAAGCTTCTGCTATAGTTAAAGACCGATGAACGCATTGTTCACCGGTCTTTTTGTTTATTATACTATTACCTGAATCCGTGAAACTCTGAAAAGGATAAACAGCGTTTTCGGGAGCGCAGACTCTGCGCTGAAAAGGCTTGAGCGAAACTTTATTGTTTTATCATTAATCATATCAAAGAAACGTCTTTTTTCGGTCAAACAGACCTACGGAAACACGGTAATCCTTGCGGGCAACTTCATCTGCAAAGCAAAAAAGCGGTATTGCAAGCGATTCCGGACATAAGCCGTAGGAATTGATGTCGCCGTCAGCAGTAGATACAACCGACTTCATAACCAGGTGGTTTTCGCAAAGCACCTCCATGCAGCGCTCCACCTCCGCGATCGCAATTCCGGTGCTCTTTGCGACCAGCGAGGAGGACACCCGGATCATAGGCATCGTGCAAAGATAGCTTATCACACTCAGTATATTTTCATCCGCAAAAATCGCGAAAACCTTTCTCAGACTCTCAATGTCAACAAGACGGTCTTTCAGACTCTTCTCCGGCTCGACCAAAAGGAAGAAATCAAAAAAATCTGGTGAGAGTCTGGCACTTGACATGCCTCTGTCACGTATCACTTTGCCGAAATGGTTATTAGAGCTGTTTAACGAAGCGGAGATATCCTCTATTGATGTGCCGAGAAAATCGTCAATGGCAGCAGGGTCGCCCATAAGACCTATCTGGATAGCCCAGCATATACTGAAAGCATAACGGAAAGCCTCCTCCTGCGGCATACGGCTGAGCCGGCGCGCTAAAGTCAGGTTAAGACTCTGTTCCTCCTGACCGAAAAGGGAGTCTATGCTCACACCGAGTACCTGTGAAAGACTGGGCAAAAGCTCGGCATCGGGTGTACCGCCTCTTTCCCAGCGGGAAACCGCCTGAGTGGTAACTCCTATAAGCTCCCCAAGCTGCTCCTGAGTTATGCCTCTTTCAACTCGATATTTTTTTATCCTTTCACCTATGATGCTCATAATATCAGGCCTCCGCTGTAAAATATTGCCGGGGTCACACGCAAAAAGGCACACTCCCCGACCGAACGGAAAGTGTGCCTTGATCTCAGTTTACTATAACCGATCAGTTCTCGGCTATTACCTCACGGTACATATTTATATATTCAGTAGCAGAACGCGTCCAACTGTTGTCACAGCGCATTGCTCTCTTTACAAGGATCTCCCAGCCCTCGCGCTGCCAATATCCGGCTATTGCTCTGCGTATGCAGGCAAGCATGTCCATGGCGTCATAGTTGCGGAAAGTAAAGCCGTTTCCGTCGCCTGTGCCGCTGTCCTGTATGGAATCACGCAGACCGCCCACCTCTCTTACGATAGGTATGGTACCGTAGCGCAGAGCTATCATCTGTGAAAGTCCGCAAGGCTCTGCTTTTGAAGGCATCAGGAACATATCGGCGCCCGCATAGATCTTTCTTGAAAGCTCAGGAATAAATCCGTGACATGCGCAAAGTCTGCCCGGATACCTGTCGTGCATAGAACGGAAGAAGCTCTCGTATTCCCAGTCTCCTGAACCGAGAATTACAAACTGCACATACTCCTCGCGCATAAGCTGATCCAGAGCAAACTTCACCAGATCAAGCCCCTTATGGGCAACGAGTCTGGTCACCATTGCGATGATCGGCACCTCCGGATTCTGTTCAAGTCCAAGACGCTCCTGGAGCCTCTGCTTGTTCACAGCCTTGCCCGAAAGGTCATCCGGAGTATAGTGCTCATAGAGCTGTATATCAGTTGCAGGATTATAGGAAGTATTGTCAATTCCGTTGAGGATACCTCTTATCTTCCACGCTCTGGCATTGAGGATGGGGTCAAGACCGTGAGAGAACCAGGGGTCCCTGATCTCCCATGAATAGCTCGGGCTGACGGTCGTTACACGGTTGGCTGTCTCAATAGCGCCTTTCATGTAATTTATACAGCCGTCCCAGTCAAGCACAGACCTGCCCTGCGGCGGAATGCCCACCACTTCCTCATACAGTTCGGGGCCGTACTGACCCTGATACTGAATGTTGTGGATAGTAAAAATAGTTTTGATGCCCGAATACCACTCGTTATGGCAGTAGAACAGGTTGTAATAAACCGGCACAAGAGCTGTCTGCCAGTCGTTGCAGTGGATTATATCCGGCTTGAAATCAATATACGGCAGCATTTCAAGGGCCGCCCTTGAGAAAAACGCAAATCTCTCGGCATCATCGTAGTGACCGTAAAGCCCCTGACGCTTGAAGTAATATTCGTTGTCGAGGAAATAGTAGATCACGCCGTTATATCTGGTCTCAAAAATACCGCAGTACTGTCTTCTCCAAGACACTGGCACTGAGAAGCTGGTAACAAATCTCAGGTTTTCCCTTAACGGCTGAGGTATGTCCTCATAGTATGGCATAACAATACGACAGCCTATAAGCCGCTGGCGCAGAGCATGAGGCAATGCGCCCGAAACGTCGGCAAGTCCGCCCGAAGCCGCAAAGGGCTGGGCCTCACTGGTAACAAACAAACACTTCATCTACATTCCTCCCTGCACTGCATCGGAGTGGCTCCGCTGTCAGTTTAGCCTTTTAAAATATCAACGAACAAACATGCAATTATTATCAGACAATGCTGAGCTTGCCGATATATACGGGGTATGAAGGCTGACCAACAAGGGTCTTGCCGTCTCTGACAATAACGTCCTTATCAACTACTACATAACCCATGTTGCAGTTGTCGCCTACACGGGTGTCCTGCATGATAACACAGTTGGAGACCTTTGTTCCCTTGCCGATATGAACGCCCTTGAAGAGCACACAGTTGTCGACCTCACCCTCGATAGTGCAGCCGCTGCCGATAAGGGAATTGGAAACCTTGGAGCCGAGACCGAATTTTGTAGGCATATCGTCGCGGATCTTGGTGTAGATGGGACGTGCGCCGTTGAACAGGTCGTCACGGACATCCTTGTTCTTGAGGCTCATATTGGCTGTGAAATACTCGGCCATTGTGGTAATGACAGGAGCAAAGCCCTTGAACTCATAGCCGTAAACATTCAGGTTCTTGTATTCAGCCTGAATGATATCACGCTTGAAGCTCATGGTGTTCTTGCCGATACACTTCTTGACAAGCTCCATAAGAAGCTCACGCTTAATGAGCATCATGTTCATGTAGAAACTGCAGCTTCCGGTGATGGATGGAGCTACAAGCACATCGTTGACTCTGCCCTTTGCATCAAAGGAGAGAACTGTAGGCTCCTGGATCTTTGCAGGAAGAGCGTCTCTCTTGTATACCAGAGTGATGTCTGCATTGTTCTCAAGATGAGCCTCGAATACCTTCTGGTAGTCGATATTGCAGATAACATCACAGTCCGAGATCATTACATATTCCTCACTGGAATTCTTGAGGAAAGGCATGATAGCGTTGAAAGTCTTTACGCGGTTTGAATAATCCGAAGGATCCATAAAAGGAGGAAGGATGAACAGACCGTTGCGCTGTCTGGAAAGATCCCATGCCTTGCCTGCGCCAAGGTGGTCAATAAGTGACTGGTAGTTGTTCTTTGCGATAACGCCTACCTTGTTGATACCTGAATTGACCATGTTTGAAAGCGGGAAGTCGATAAGACGATATCTTCCGCCAAAGGGTACGGCACCCATAGTACGAAGCTCTGTAAGCTGGCTGATAAGGTTCTCGTGCAGATTAGAGAAGATAATTCCCATTACATTATTTCCACGCATTATCATTCAACCCCCTCTATATCTTTTGCGACCATTTCCTTCGGTGCGACCTTAGCGCCTGCGCCGATCTTCAGGTTGTCACCGATAACGGCGATACCCCACTTGTCTTTATCTTCAATATCCTCGGGACGAGCGCCTATAACAGCGTTCTTGCCGATGACTGTATTCTCGGATACGATAGCGTACTGCACAACTGCGCCCTCTTCAATAACGCTGCCGGGCATGATTATAGAATCCTGCACAACTGCGCCGGGCTTTACAACAACATTTGAGAAAAGTACGGAGAACTCGATGGAGCCTGCAATGTCGCAGCCGTCAGCGATCATTGAATTCTGTACTGATGTGCCCTCTGCGATATACTGCGGAGGAACAACAGGATTTCTGGAATAGATCTTCCAGCTGTCGTCGTTGAGGTCAAGAGGAATGTTAGGATCAAGGAGGTCCATATTAGCTTCCCAAAGGCTGTCGATGGTTCCGACGTCCTTCCAGTAGCCCTGGAACTGGTAAGCGAACATTCTCTGGCCGTCATTGAGCATCTTGGGCAGCACGTCCTTACCAAAGTCGTGCTCTGTGTCCTCAGCCTCTTCGTCCTCGATGAGGTACTTTCTGAGCTTATCCCAGCTGAATACATAGATACCCATGGAAGCGTTGGTGCTCTTCGGGTGCTTCGGCTTCTCCTCGAACTCATAGATAGAGCCATCAGGATTGGTGTTAAGGATACCGAAACGTGAAGCCTCCTCCATCGGAACGTCGATAACTGCGATAGTACAGTCAGCGTTGTTCTCTTTGTGGAAAGCGATCATCTTTGAGTAATCCATCTTGTAGATATGGTCGCCCGAAAGGATCACTACATAGTCGGGGTTATATCTGTCGATGTAATTTATGTTCTGATAGATAGCGTTAGCCGTGCCCTTGTACCAGTCTGTGCCCTTTATCTGCTGATAGGGAGAAAGGATGCGCACACCGCTGTTCATGCTGTCGAGATCCCAGGGCTGGCCGCTGCCAATATACTCGTTAAGCACCAGAGGCTGATACTGTGTGAGCACACCTACTGCCTCAATACCTGAATTTACACAGTTTGAAAGCGGAAAGTCGATTATACGATATTTGCCGCCGAAAGGTACGGCAGGCTTTGCAAGCTTCTGAGTAAGAACTCCCAGTCTGCTTCCCTGACCGCCTGCAAGCAGCATTGCAACTACTTCTTGCTTTGGATACATGGTTGTTTTCCTCCTTTTATGTTATAAAAATATTTTATTTATTTTATCAGCATCATTCAGAAGTCTCTTCTGATTTTTTTGCTGATTTTCTCGTTCTCTTTGGCTTGGCTTCTGCTGCTGTCTCTGCTGCTTCCGCCTTTGCAGCCTTTTTCCTTGCAGGCTTCACTTCGGTCTCAAGCTTGCGGGGCTTTCTCTTCGGCTTCTTGCGGATGCACTTGAAGTACATTACGGAGAGCGGCGGCAGTGTAAGTGACATAGACTGCTCATGTCCGTGCATGGGAATATCGTCTGTCATAATAGCCGTGCCGTTGGAAACTCCGCAGCCGCCGAACTCTGACCATTCAGTGTTCAGCACTTCCTTATATGTACCTGCAAAGGGTACGCCTATACGGTAGTTTTCTCTGAGTACAGGCTGGAAGTTGCAGACTATAATGATCTCATTGCCGCTATTGTCTATTCTGCGGAAGCTGATGCAGCTCTGGGTATAGTCGTCATTGGATATCCACTGGAATCCCTCCCAGGTGAAATCTACTTCCCACATGGGGCTGTTCTCAATATAGAAATGGTTAAGGGTGCTTACGAACCTCTTCATATTCTGGTGTGCAGGATATTCAAGCAGCATCCAGTCAAGCTCGCAGTAGTAATCCCACTCCTTGAACTGACCGAACTCGGTGCCCATGAAAGTGAGCTTCTTGCCGGGATGAGCCATCATATAGGCAAGGAAGGTTCTTTCGCCCGCAAACTTCATCTCATAATTGCCGGGCATCTTGTTTATGAGGGATGCCTTGCCGTACACTACCTCATCATGTGAGATAGGCAGGATGAAGTTCTCGGAGAATGCGTAGAAGAAAGAGAAAGTAAGGTTGTCGTGGTTAAACGGACGATACAGCGGGTCAAGGGATGAATAGTGCAGCATATCGTTCATCCAGCCCATGTTCCACTTATAGTTGAAACCCAGACCGCCCATATATGTAGGACGTGATACCATTGACCAGGAGGTAGACTCCTCAGCTATCATAAGAACATCGGGGAAATAGCGGAAAGCTGCCTCGTTGAGTCTCTGCAGGAAAGCAACAGCCTCAAGGTTATCCTTGCCGCCGAACTTATTGGGCACCCACTCTCCGTCACGTCTGCTGTAATCAAGATAAAGCATGGAAGCAACAGCATCCACACGGATACCGTCAACATGATAATAGTCAAGCCAGAATATAGCGCTGGAAATGAGGAAGCTTACTACCTCGTTCCTGCCATAGTCAAACACCAGTGTACCCCAGTCCTTGTGCTCGCCCTTTCTCCAGTCGGCATACTCATAGCAGGGTGTGCCGTCAAAGCGCGCAAGACCATGGGCATCTCTCGGGAAGTGAGCCGGCACCCAGTCAATAATGACCGAAATACCTGCCTGGTGGCATCTGTCAACAAAACTCATAAAATCGTGAGGGCTGCCGTATCTGGAAGTAACCGCATAGTAGCCTGTTACCTGATAGCCCCATGACGCATCAAAGGGATACTCGGTAATAGGCATCAGCTCAACATGAGTATAGCCCATCTCTTTAAGATAAGGGATAAGCTCATCGGCAAGCTTTCCGTAAGAGAAGCTGTTGCCGTCCTTGTACTTTCTCCATGAGCCGGCGTGGATCTCATAGATATTCATAGGATTGCTGTAGGACTCATGTTCATGCTTATACTTCTGCCATTCCTCGTCATGCCACTCGTAGCCGTCAATGTCAACATATACAGACGCAGTATTCGGACGGGTCTCATAATGGTATGCGTAAGGATCTGACTTCATCACGCAGCTGCCGTCATAGGTTTCGATACTGTACTTATACATGGTGTAGGAATCCGTCATGTAGGGTATGAAGGTTTCCCAGCAGCCTCCGTCAGAAATGCGGTGCATCCAGTTTCTGGTGCGATCCCAGTCATTGAATCCGCCGACTACTGACACCGATCTGGCATTCGGCGCCCAGGTTCTGAACATAATACCTTCTGTACCGTCTATGTTGACCTTGTGGGCTCCCATAAACCTGTATGCATGATAGTTTTCACCGCTGTGAAACAACTCAAGCTCGGTGCGGCCATCGTTTTCGGGACCAATCTGCATATATAACACTCCTTTGTGCCAAACTTCTATTTACATACATATATAATTGCTTATTTTTGGATAAATTTCAAGTACTTTTGGATTTCTTTTTATTAAAAATGTTAAATATTTTTTCTATGGTTTCCAGATATTCCAAGGCTTTCCACGCCCCGGTCGGGGGGACTTTTACGAAAAAGTCCCCCCGACACCCCCGAAAACGCTGTTCGCGTTGATTGTACTCTCAAATCTTGACTTAACCGATCGCGGCTCGTACTTATTTCTGTACGCGAGGAGTAT
>JAFTCS010000273.1 GCA_017454565.1 Clostridia bacterium | reverse complement strand
GATATATACAGGTTCGTTCTCGCCGTTTTCAAAAACAGCCAGTCTTTTATTATATTCTTTAAGCATATATAAGCTCTCTGTGGCTTGATCTGTCTGCGAAACTCCTTCATCCACAGCAGGAGCAGCCGCATCCGCTTTTGAATTGCCGTCCGGCTCTGCGCCGGAAAGTATAATTACAAAAGCAACGCAGCCTAAAATTATTATAAGCTTCTTCATATCATCAGCTCCTTGACTATATTTTTGGGGATTTTTGAGTAATTATTCATAAATACACGAAAGATTTTTTGACAAAATATAGATATTAAAAGAACAATTTAATTATTGAAAAAAAAACATTCCATTTTTTTGATTTTATGGTATAATAGCATAGGTGATTTATAAAAAGCAGACGGCAGCGGATATTTTGCGTTTTTTGTTTCGGAAGTGTCCGCGCTGCACATAATAAACAAAAATGCTAAAGGGATATCTATTGCAAAAGGGAGGTCAAAACCTTGAGAAAGACAGATATAAGCAATTACAACGATGATGCAGGAAAATCTTCCGTATCGGTCTTGTCCGTTATCAGGGAATTTTTTGCAACCATTGGCAAGCTGCTCATAACAGGCTTTCTTGTTGCACTTTTCACAGGACTTGTGGTCGGCGTCTCCATATTGTTCTACATCATCAATATCGCAAACGAGCCGTCAAATATCAATCTTGCAGACCTTAAGCTCAACGAGACCAGCCATGTTTACATTCTGAATGAGAAAGGCGAGTGGGAGGACTACCGCCAGCTTTACTCCACGGAGAACCGCGTCTGGGTAAGCTTCAAGGACATTCCCAAAAGGATGATCGACGCCCAGATAGCCATTGAGGATAAGCGGTTCTATGAGCACCCCGGAGTTGACTGGTACAGAACAGGCGGCGCTGTGTACAGCCTTGCTACAGGTCAGGATGACTTCGGCGGTTCCACAATAACGCAGCAGCTAATCAAGAATATCACCGATGACAACGAGGTGAGCATCACCCGAAAGCTGCGTGAGATCTTCCGCGCCCTGAAGCTTGAGAAGGAATACACCAAGGATGATATTCTTGAAGCATATCTTAATATAGTAAACTACGGCAGCGGCTGCCGCGGAGTGCAGTCTGCGGCAAGACTCTATTTCAATAAGGATATTCAGGACTGCACAGTGGCGGAATGTGCTGCCATTGCGGGCATTACCCAGAACCCCTACGCCTATGACCCGCTTATCTTCCCGGAGAAGAACAAGAAACGCCGTGACGTTGTTATCTCCGAGATGTTTGAACAGGAAATGATCACTGCCGATGAATACGCTCAGGCAAAAATTGATTCCGAAAACATGAAATTCATCGGTTATGAGATCGAAGAGGAAGAGGACGAGGCCGACAGCTGGAGTTGGTATGATGACAGACTTTTCAGGTCGGTTTCCCATGACCTTGCGGCGGAGCTGAAAATAAGCGTAGGTGAAGCCGAGGATATGATCTACAGCAAGGGCCTTAAGATCTACAGTGCAATGGACAAGAAGGCTCAGGAGATCGCCGAGAAGAAGGTACTTGAATGGAAAACTCCCGATGACCCGACCCTTGACATCGGCTATATGATGATGGACTTTGACGGCAGGATACTTGCCACAGTCGGCGGCAGACAGGAGAGAGACGGCAGACTTTTGTGGGACAACGCTTCTCAGTCGGCTCTGCAGCCAGGTTCTACTATCAAACCACTCACATCTTATGCGCTTGCCATAGAGCAGGGGCACATAAACTATTCATCCCTTGTGGCCGACGTTCCTGTTTACAACTGGAGCTACAGTGAAAACGGCGACGCTGTTCCCGGCCCGAACAACTGGTATCAGACCTACTACGGGAATATCACGGCCACTACGGCTCTGGATATATCTTCAAACGGCGCTGCGGTAAGCGTACTGAAAATGGTCGGCATGGAAGCTGCCTACAACTTCCTTACCCAGAGCCTGCATTTTGAACATCTTGACCCGGAGGCCGACCCGGAGAACCTTTCAGGTCTTTCCATCGGCGGTTTCACCGGAGGCGCTACAGTTCAGGAAATGACGGCGTCCTACGAGATCTTCTGCAACGGCGGTTATTACTATGAACCCTACTGCTATTTCAAGGTCGAGGATAAGGACGGCAACGTACTTCTTGACAACACCGACAGAGGTGTGCCTGACAGAGTTCTTTCAGCAGAGACTGCTACGATAATGAACAGGATGCTTTCCGATGTTGTAAACTCCGGCACAGGATCAGGCTATGAAGCTCTCGGCTACAGAGCAAAGATCGACGGCTGGGATATCATCGGCAAGACTGGTACTACCGACAGTTCTTATGACAACTGGTTTGTGGGTGCTTCGCCTTATGCCGTGGCAGGTATCTGGGCAGGTCACTCAAAGCCTTCTGAGATAGCCGAGTCTGAGCAGAGCAAGGTTCACACTCTCTGGCGTGACATTATGGCTGAATGGCTCAAGGGCAAGGAGCAGAAGTCCTATAATCTCAGCGACAATGTTGAGCAGCATGTTTTCAATATCAAGACCGGCGAACTTATCATGTACGATGCAGGCGACCAGATGTGGACAGGCTATTATACAGCCGATAATCTGCCGCCGTATCAGAAGGTAGAGATCAAGCCGGAGCCTTCACAGCCGTCATACGAGCCGGAGGAATCCGAGGAGGAGTCTGAGGAGGAATCCGAAGAGGGATCGGAGGAAGAGTCGGAGGAGGAATCGGAAGAGTCCGAGGAAGAGTCGGAGGAGGAATCGGAAGACTCTGAGGAGTCAGAGGAATCCTACGAGGAGTCCGAAGAAAGCTATGAAGAGTCGTATGAGGAGAGCGATGAAGAGCCTTCGGAAGACCCCGAAACTCCGTAATAAGTTGGAATGTCAATAATTAAAGTTATTATAAAATAAAGACGGCCTGCCGCAAAAAGCAGTGCTGTCTTAAGGTAAGGAGAGTATTTATGGTACAGGCAGCGGTAATGGGCTATGGTGTTGTTGGCTCCGGAGTGGTTGAGGTAATTATGGAGCACAGCGACAGCATCAAAAGGAGAACGAAAGAGGGTATCGAGGTAAAGTACATTCTCGATATCAGAGATTTTCCCGACAGCCCTTTCCCGGAAAAGTTCACGAAGTCATTTGAGGATATTCTGAATGACGATGAAGTAAAGGTAGTAGCAGAGGTTATGGGCGGAGTAAATCCTGCATACGATTTTACCAGGAAGCTTCTCGAAAGCGGTAAGAGCGTTGTCACCTCAAACAAGGAGCTTGTAGCGACAAAGGGCGCAGAGCTTCTCAGGATCGCAAAGGAGCACAATGTAAACTACCTTTTTGAAGCAAGCGTCGGCGGCGGCATACCGATCATCAGACCGCTGAGTCAGTGTCTTGCGGCAAATGACGTTATCGAGGTTGCCGGTATTCTGAACGGTACCACAAATTTCATCCTCACAAAAATGATCCGTGAAAATATGTCTTTCGAGGACGCTCTTGCCATGGCTCAGAAGTTAGGCTATGCCGAGAGGAATCCTGCTGCCGATGTTGAAGGCCACGATGCAGGCAGAAAGATCAGTATTCTTGCATCACTTGTGTACGGCAAGCATGTTTATCCCGATTATGTTCACACTCAGGGCATTACAAAGATCACCCTGCAGGATGTCGCCTATGCTTCTGCATGGGGCGGCGTGATAAAGCTTATCGGTCAGGTCAAGCGTCTTGATGACGGCAAGCTTGACATTACTGTTGAACCAATGTTCATCTCAGGCGACAGCCAGCTTTCCGGAGTGGATGACGTGTTCAACGGCATACTCGTAAAGGGTGACGCTACCGGCGACGTTGTTTTCTATGGAAAGGGTGCAGGCAAGCTGCCTACAGCCAGCGCTGTTGTCGCTGATATGATGGACTGCGTGAAGCATCTGCAGAAGAGAAAATATCTTGAATGGACAGACGGCGATGCCGATGTGGTCAAGCCGTATAATGAGACAAGCTATGCCGCATATTACAGAGTATCCGGCATGATATCCGAGGATCAGATGCTGAAAATGGCTGAAGAGTGCTTTGGAGAAGTAAAGCCGATAGCTCTTTCCGGTGCAAAACCAAGCGAGACTGCTTTCTGCACAGGAGAGATGGTGGTTGCCGATCAGGAAAAGGCCGCTGCAAAGCTTGAAGAGAGCGGCATTGAGATTTTGTCTAAGATCCGCATTGCGGACTTATGATATAATTTAGGAGGAAAGAAAATGAGTCTTATCGTACAGAAATTCGGAGGAAGCTCTGTTGCAAACGCAGAGAGAGTTTTCAATGTTGCGAAGATCGTTACGGATACATACAAGGCCGGCAACAGTGTTGTCGTTGTAGTATCAGCTCAGGGTGACACCACTGACGATCTTATCGACAAGGCAAACGAGATCAATCCCGATGCATCAAAAAGAGAAAAGGACATGCTCCTTGCTGCCGGTGAGCAGATATCTATTGCTCTGCTTGCTATGGCTATCGAGAAGCTTGGCTATCCGGTCATCTCACTTCTTGGCTGGCAGGCAGGCTTCCAGACCACCTCGGCCTACACCTCTGCCCGTATAAAAAGAGTTCATACAGACAGGATCGTCAAGGAGCTTGACAAGAAGAACATAGTTATTGTTGCAGGTTTCCAGGGTATCAACAGATTTGATGACGTTACAACTCTCGGCCGCGGCGGTTCCGACACCAGCGCAGTAGCAATCGCTGCCGCTATGCATGCAGATCTCTGCCAGATCTTCACCGATGTTG
>JAFTCS010000272.1 GCA_017454565.1 Clostridia bacterium | reverse complement strand
CCACACCATGGGATCAGCTCACAGGTGCGCAGATACTTGCCGCTACCGAGGGCAAGGCTTTGCTGACTGTTGACGATGTTCATTCCGAGGATGAATGTGACGATCCTGAGTGCGAGTGCCATCATCACCACCATCACGACCATGACGAGGATGAGCACGAGCATCATCACCACCACCACGACCATGACGAGGACGAGCACGAGCATCATCACCACCACGACCATGACGAGGACGAGTGCGATGATCCTGAGTGCGAGTGCCACCATCATCACGACCATGACCACGAGGGTCATCACCACCACCATCACCACCATGCAGACGATGTTTTCGTAAGCTGGGGCAAGGAGACGACAAAAAAATATACTCAGGAGCAGATCAAAGAGATCCTTGGTGCTCTTTCGGACGAGGCAAAATACGGTCTTGTTCTCAGGGCAAAGGGCATTGTGCCGGCACCTGACGGAACATGGGTACATTTCGACTTTGTGCCGGAAGAGTCCGACGTGCGCGCAGGTACGGCAGATTACACCGGCAGGATATGCGTGATCGGTTCAAAGCTCAACGAGGCGGCTCTTGCAGAGCTTTTCTGAAATAATAAGGGAACGGAGTAGATAATAATGAACACAATTCCCGTATATCTGTTTTTGGGTTTCCTTGACGGAGGAAAAACGAGATTCATGCACGAGAACCTCTGTGACAGGAATTTTATGAGCGGCGACAAGACCCTTGTTATTCTCTGCGAGGAGGGCGAGGAGGAGCTTGACACCTCAAAATATGTGGGCGGCAGGAACGTGACTATCGTTACCGTGGACGACAAGGAACAGCTTACCGAGCAGTTTTTTACCGATGCTCTGAAAAAGTCCCGTGCCGACCGTGTTATGATAGAATATAACGGCATGTGGATGCTCAATGATCTTGGTCAGGCTATGCCGCGCAACTGGCAGATCTATCAGATAATGATGGTTGCCGATGCCCAGACCTTTGATATGTACAACAGCAACATGCGTCAGCTTGTATATGACAAGGTGAACGTGACCGAGCTGGTTATTTTCAACCGTTACAGCAGCGATATAGACAAGATGAAGCTGCATACTATTGTAAGGGCGATCAACCGCCGCGCGAATATTGTTTACGAATACAAGGACGGCACTGTTGAAAACGATGATATAGTTGACCCGCTGCCCTTTGATATCAACGCTCCCGTGATAGAGGTCAAGGACGAGGATTTCGGACTGCTCTATCTTGACGCCATGGACAAGCCTAAGAATTACGACGGCAAGACCATAAAATTCAAGGCGCTTGTTGCCCGCAGCGGCAAGATGCCACCCGAGACCTTTGTAGGCGGGCGTTTTGCCATGACCTGCTGTGTTGAGGATATCCGTTATGTGGGATTTCTTTGCCGCTGGAAACAGGCTTCGACCCTTGCAAACAAGGGCTGGTATACCGTTACCGCCAAAGTCAAGGCAGTTAAAGACAAGATGTTCGGCAACGAGGTAGGCCCCATGTTCTATGTTACAGAAGCTAAGCCCGCCGAAAAGCCGACAGAAGAAACAGTATATTTCTCATAAAAACAAGCCGTATCATCACGAACTGTGAGGATACGGCTTTTAAATAAGCTTTTTCATGCTGTCTTCGGTTTCACGGATGAGATTGTAAAGCGAGGGTGCTTCATCCGGAAAGCTCCGTGAGATAATATCGGGCGAGAGCTGTATGGACGTTCCACTTGCAATGCCGCTGAAATCTCCTGCCGGCCTGCCTGCTGCAAGGCACGAGATCCTTGTCTCAACAATGGCCTGCATGGCGTTCGATACACCTTTGTACAGCTCCGGGAGAACCGAAAACATTGCCTGCGGGTTCTTTGCGTTGGCGGAATAAATCAGGCGTACCATTTTGTAAACGGTCACCATAAGATAAGAGGATACCTCTGTGGTCAGTCCACGGTTGTCGGTCTGCTCCAAAAGCTCAAATATTATGCTCATGGAATCGTTTATCAGCTTCCTGTTCTGGTCTACAAGAGCCGAGGTGCGTTTTTCTTCGCTGCTGCCTGTATTAGCTGATGCTGACGGTGCAGCCTGCTTGGCATAACCGTTTGCGCCTATGCTGCGCTCGGAGGTCCTGCCTAAAAGGTAGTCGCAGGATACGTCAAAATAGTCCGCGATCTTGACCATGAAGTCAAGCCCGCATTCGCGGATGCCCTTTTCATAGTGTGAAAGCAGCGCCTGAGAAATGTTCAGATCAAGTGCGACCTTCTTCTGACTCAGCCCCCGCTCCTTTCTGAGAAGCGTGACCATCCTCGGAAATTCGTTTGCCATAATGCACCCCCTTGACAACAAAAGATTAATTATATTATCATAATAATAAGTACAAAATACCATCTGTATATCCGCCGCAGATGACAATGCGACATAATATTACAGATTAAACAGTATGTAAATTATAATACATTTACAACTGTTTGTAAAGTTCTTTTTTGAGGTTTACTCAGGAAAAATAATATTTTTAGTAGAAAAGGACAGAAATTTTATGCAGACGTACACAATTTTTTTAATTCGTCATGGTGCAGTTGACGAGACCAATCTGGGAAGGTATATAGGCAGTACAGACGTGAAATTATCAGCAAAGGGAAGAAGTGCTCTGAAACAGATAAGCGACCAGTTCGGCTATCCTTATGCGGATAAAATATATACAAGCCCGCTTCAGAGATGTACCGAAAGCTGCGGCATAATATACCCCGGCAGAGATTTCAAAACTGTCGGCGCCCTGCGCGAGTGTGATTTCGGTGAGTGGGAGGGCAAGTCGGCTGCCGATCTTGCAGGAGACCCGGCTTTTGCACTCTGGCTCCAGAATTCGGATAAGACGCCTCCTCCAGGCGGAGAAAGCGGCAGGGATTTCGCCGCCCGTGTATGCCGCGGATTTGAACGGATAGTAGAGGAGATGTCTGCACAGGATGCAAAGACAGCCGCAATAATAACTCACGGCGGTGTTATTATGACCATACTTTCAATGTACGGACTGCCGCAGGCGGAAAGCTACCGCTGGAGAATGGACAACGGCTACGGCTTTGCTGTGCGCATAACGCCCATGCTCTGGATGCGCGACCGTGTTATGGAGGTTTTTGATACTGTGCCCTTTGCGCCTGAAATAAAAATATAAATCTGCTCTATGCCTCCGTTTTTAATAAGGAAAATATTTTTTAAAAAAATTTGAAATTTTTTGTAACCTGTTTGATGTCTTGCAGATTATAATGTCAAAAGGAGGTCGTTAATAATGAAAAATAAAAAATATTCACTTCTGGTTTTCGCTTTGCTTTTGGCTATGGTGACTTCTGCCTGCTCAGGCGGAGGCAAAACAACAGAGAATCCATCTGCCGAGGGCAGCAATACCTTACCCAGTGTCGTCAGTGATACTTCAAAGGCCACTCCTCCGGATGACGGCCCGGATGCTCCCGTAACGCCGAGGATAACATATTCAAGCGGGACTCCTTCGGGTACATCAAGGGCGATGACAGCCGACAAGTACGAGCTTGCATACACCGCGGAAGCTGCTTATGATTCGGATGCACTGGGTTCGGTCAAATCTGCCGATGGTTCCGGCAGTACAGGCACTATCAAAAATGACACACCCTCAGTTGCACCCCCCGCGTTTGAGGCTCCCGATGATGCGCCCGATGAGATATTTGATTTCCCGGAGGGGAGTACCGACGGTTCAGAACCCGGAGAAGCTTATGACCCGTCCTCACCGGTCACAGGCGATTCAGAGCCGCCGTACGATGTTATCATAGACGATCCCGATTACCCGGAATATCCCGATGATCCCACTCCGGCTATACGTCTGCTGACTGCCGGCGAGTGGAACGACAACGATAACTGGGGCTTTTTCACAAATCTGGTGAATAGCCAGCTTATCAGCTTCCCCAGCTATGGCATAGACCCAAGGTTCCGTACAAAGGTAGAGGTTAAACTGCCTGACAAGACTGCGGCTGTAAATGTAAAGGTCGAGCTTCTAGACAAGGATGACAGCGTATTATGGTCATCCGTGACAGATAAGAACGGAATTGCCTATGTTTTTGATGACAAGGACGGCTCCGGAGTTGCAGTGCGTGTAAGTGACGGCACAAAGACCAATATAATTGATATGTCTGTTGACAGTGTGGTGCCGGTCACAGAGACCAACCCGCAGTCACAGCAGCAGGGGAATCTCTCTACGGACGCAACTATCGGTGTGACGTTTGACGGCGAGAGCAAGCTCTATGAAAAGCTTGATCTTATGTTCATTGTGGACGCCACAGGCTCCATGAGCGATGAGATGGTATTTCTCCAGAAGGAATTCACCGGTATATCCGAGGCAGTAGGCAACGGAAATACCCGTTATTCTGTCAATTTTTACCGTGACGAGGGCGACGAGTATGTAACAAAGTGCTACGATTTTACAAAGAATGTTCAGGAACTCCAGAAGCAGCTCAACTCAGAGATCGCTACCGGCGGCGGAGATACTCCCGAAGCGGTTGACAGGATACTCGAAGAGTCCATCTTAATGTCGAACTGGTCAGACGATTCCGTAAAGCTGGCGTTTATGATCTTTGATGCACCGCCTCACGAGGGCACCGAGGAAGCTATACTCAGGTATGTAAAAGCGGCCTCAGAAAAGGGCATCAGGCTGATACCTGTTGTTTCGTCCAATTCAGAGCGTGAGACCGAGCTGTTCGGAAGAGCCTGCGCTATTGCTACAGGCGGAACATACGTTTTCCTCACGGACGATTCAGGTATCGGAAGCTCACATCTTGAGCCTGTTATCGGTGAATATAAGGTAGAGAAGCTTTACGACCTTATCATCCGCGTCATAAACGAATACAAGCAGGCGCCTGCGGTTGTATTGGAATAATATATCCCATAAAGCATAAATAAAAGGTCTCCCCGGAGTATCAGAAACGATACGCCGGGGAGACTGCTTTTTGTGGATATACGGGAGGAAAATATTCAGTAAACGTATACGGGCATATTCTTGTAAACAGCGCCGTAAAGCTTCTCTGCAAAATCAATGGGAAGGTTTACACAGCCGTGTGAGCCGTTGGAAAGATAAGTGTCGCCTCCGAAGCTTTCCTGCCAGGTCGCGTCATGGAACCCGATATCATCATAGAAAGCCATCCAGTATGAGACCTCGGTAATATATTCGGTGCTGTACAGAGTTGCCGGCGACTTCTTTTCGTAAATGATAAACGCGCCCTTAGGAGTTTCCGTGTTTTCGCTCGGACTACCGGTGACAACAGGAGAATCAAGTATGACCTTGCCGTTTTTATACACCCACATGTGCTGCTTCGAGATGCTCACCTCAGCGTAACAGTCGCCTTTCAGGCTCACAGCGTCGTAGTCGGCGCACACGCGCAGCCACCACTTGTTGCTCTCCTTGCTCCTGTCCGTCAGGTCAAGACTGAGGGATTCTCCGCTTACAATGTGATCTCTGAGTGTTTCGGCAGCGTAATCGCTGTCAAAAAGCCAGCCTGTACCCATGTTGTCAAGGGTCATTTCATCGCCTGCCTCAGTGGTAAAGGTAATTCGCGTCACAAAGGTGTTGTATTTTTGGGCAAGCCCCTGAGCGTATTCGTAAAGATCAGAGTCGCTTACAAGACATTTGTAGTCGCCGCCGTCATTTTCGACTGAGAGCCAGTCCCTTATACTGTTGAAGTCAAGCCTTTCCACGGATTTTCCGAAGCTCAGCTCAATTTTTATATCCCCGAGCATGGCGTCAAGAAACTGTTCCTGATCGCTGGGCGGCTTATTTTTTTTCTCAAAAGTGTTCTGGCTTCCGTCAGAGCTTTTGGCTGTCATATCCTTTTTCGAGGGCAGCAGTACAATCAGCAGGCAGCCTGCAAGGATAACCAGCACGGAGCCGATAAAGACGAATACCATTAATATTTTGTTTTTATGTGATGCTCCCTTTCTTACAGTCATTTATTACCGGCTTCCTTTCATGAACAAAAGTAGACTGATTCTGACGAATGGCATACAAAACACGCATTTTATTTTATATATGATCACAACAATGCTTATTATATCATATTTTTGCCCGGATTTCAATGATTATGTAATAAACTATCAGATTTTATGTAAAAGTTAAAATTGAAAAGTTAAAAGTTAAAAATTTATCTCTGGCAGATTCATTCACCTTTTAAATTTTATCCTTCCGAGCTGACAGGCGAGACTCAACGCCCTCCGATATTCAGTCAATAAGAAAATAATTTTGCAAGCCAAATAATAACGGGTGCGAAGATATTCCGCACCCGAAAACGAGTTGTTAAGTTTTGCTGTTATCCTATCGGTTCAAAATCAGCCGCTCCATGCTTGCAAAGCGGGCAGATGAAATCCTCGGGCAGTTCTTCGCCCTCGTAGATGTATCCGCACACCTTGCATACCCAGCCTTTCTTGCCGTTGGTCTCGGGCTTCGGCTTAACGTTGTTCTGATAATAGGTGTATGTCATGGTCTCCTTGTCGGATATCACCCTTGCCTCGGTAATGCTGCATATAAACATTCCGTGGGTATCAAGGTCAATATAGCTCTCGACCTTCAGCGACATGAACGAATTGATATATTTGGGCAGGAACACCAGTCCGTTATCTGAATGCAGCACCTCGCAGTTTGCAAATTTGTCTGTGTTTCTGCCGCTCTGGAAACCAAAAGTCTCGAACACACTGAAAGGAGCTTCAACCGACAGGCAGTTCACGTTCATAACGCCGGTCTGCTTGATGACATGGTGAGAATAATTCTGCTTGTTTATGCACACGGCAACTCGGTTGGGAGAGTTTGTGACCTGTGTGACAGTATTAACGATGAGTCCGTTGTCCTTTTTGCCGTCGTTTGATGTCACAACGTACAGACCGTAGCCGATATTGAACAAAGCGGTCATATCGTGCTTGTCAGCGGTTGCGTCATTCTGTGCAAGATAGTCCTTGCAAAGCTCGTCAGCTAACTTTTCTATCTGGGCGGTGCTTGTCTCGTTCAGTGCAGACATGATCTTTACGGTCGTGTCGGTGTACTCGATGTTCTTGCAGCCCTCAAGCATCTTTTTCATGGTCTTGGCAGCCATGGGTGCCCACGAGCCGTTCTCAATAAGGGCAACCGTCTTATTGCTGAAGTTGCGCTCTGTCAGATGGTTGATGAACTCGCGCATAAACGGGAAGATCTCTGCATTGTATGTGGTGGTGGCAAGTACGATCTTTCCATAGCGGAAAGCGTCCTCAACGCACTCGGCCATATCCTCACGGGCAAGGTCGTTTACAGCTACCTTCGGGCAGCCTTTGTTTCTCAGCTTCTCGGCCAGCAGCTCAACAGCCTTTTTGGTGTTGCCGTAAACCGATGTATAGGCGATCATTATACCCTCGGTCTCAACGCCATAGCTTGACCATGTGTTGTACAGACCGAGATAGTAACCCAGATTTTCTTTAAGTACAGGACCATGAAGCGGGCAGATAGTCCGGATATCCAGAGCAGAGGCCTTTTTCAGAAGATTCTGTACCTGAGCGCCGTATTTTCCGACTATGCCGATGTAGTATCTTCTTGCCTCGCAAGCCCAGTCCTCATCTGCGTCAAGTGCGCCGAACTTGCCGAAACCGTCAGCAGAGAAGAGCACCTTGTCCTTGCTGTCGTATGTGACTATTACCTCAGGCCAGTGTACCATGGGCGCAGCTACAAAGTGAAGTGTGTGCTCACCAAGCTCAAGGGTGTCACCCTCACCGACTACGATACGTCTGTCCTCAAACTGTGTGCCGAAGAAGTTGCCCATCATAGTGAAAGCCTTGCTGCTTGACACGATAACGGCCTCAGGATAGTTGTTCATAAAGTTCTTGATGTTAGCGCTGTGGTCAGGCTCCATGTGCTGCACGACAAGATAATCAGGTTTCCTGCCGTCCAGTGCATCCTCCAAGTTGTTGAGCCATTCGTGGGTGAAGTTTCTGTCCACGGTGTCCATAACCGCGATCTTATTGTCGATGATAACATAAGAGTTGTACGCCATGCCGTTAGGTACAACATACTG